>CATPCO010000765.1 GCA_955652925.1 uncultured Xanthobacteraceae bacterium
CATGAGCGGGCTCTATGCGCCCGATGCGGGCCGCATGACGTTCGACGGCCGCGATCTCTCCGCTATGCCGGCACATCGGCGCGCGCGGCTCGGGCTGGCGCGCACATTTCAGAAGATCCGGTTGTTTCGTCACCTGACCGTGCTCGCAAACGTGGTGGCGGCGTTGCACATCCATCGCGCCATTCCAGCCTGGCAATACGTTTTCCACGGTGGCGCTTTTGCGCGCGATCACGCGCGCGCTCGCGAGGAGGCGATGAAGCTGCTCGCATTCGTCGGGCTCGAACAGCGCGCGTCCGCGCTCGCCGCTTCGCTGCCCTATGGCGAGCAGCGCATGCTCGAGCTTGCGCGCGCGCTTGCGACCGCTCCGCGGCTCCTCCTGGTGGATGAGCCCGCCGCCGGATTAAACGCACCGGAGGTGGAGCGCCTGATCGAGCGCATTCGCCTTCTGCGCGAGCGCGGCATGACCGTGATCGTGGTGGAGCACAACATGGATCTGGTGATGGAGATTGCCGACCGCGTCCTGGTTATGGATTACGGGCAATATCTGTTCGAAGGTATCCCCGCCGAGGTGCAGGCCAATCCCGCGGTGATCGCCGCGTATCTGGGAGCGTGATATGGAGCCGCTGCTGGCGGCCGATGGCCTCGAGCTTGCCTATGGCGAGGTGCCGGCGTGCCGCGATCTGAGCTTTCATGTCGCGCAAGGCGAGATCGTCGCCTTGATCGGCGCCAATGGCGCGGGCAAGTCGACCACCTTGCGCGCGATCGCCGGCGTGCTGCATCCGCGCGCCGGCAGCATCCGTTTCCGCGGGCAGGACATCACGCGCTTGCCAAGCCATGCACGCAGCGCGCTTGGCATCTCCCTCGTGCCGGAGGGCCGGCGCGTGTTTCCCTTTCTCACCGTGCGCGAAAATCTCGAGCTCGGCGCGTTCAAATACCGCAGGGACACGGGAAAGGTTACAGCCCTGCTGGCCAGCGTGTTCGCCATGTTTCCACGCCTCGCCGAGCGCGGGCGGCAGAATGCCGGCACGCTCTCGGGCGGCGAGCAGCAAATGCTTGCGCTCGGCCGCGCGATGATGTCGGAGCCCCGGCTCATTTGTCTCGACGAGCCATCGCTCGGTCTCGCCCCCATGGTCATTGCGGACATTTTCCGCACCATCAAGGCGATCAATGCCGCGGGCACGAGCGTGCTCCTGGTCGAGCAGAACGCGCGCTATGCGCTTGAGACCGCGAGCCGCGGTTACGTGCTGCAGACAGGATCCATCGTGGCGAGCGGGAATTGCGCAACGCTGCGCGATGACGAGCGCGTGCGCCGCGCCTATCTCGGCCGCAGCGCCGCGGAACGGATCACGCTGAGGGCAGCGCCCAACTGAGACCCGCACAACCGTCAGATTGGTTCAGACCGAGGCGTGGGCGACGCCTTCGCGCGCCTTGAGCGCGTCGGCGGCAGCTTCGACGAAGCTGATGTCCTCCGGCAGTACGATCGATGCCGAACGCACCGCATGGGTTGCGGGATCAAGGCCGTCGGGCGCGCCGCCTGCCTGCCCGGCAAGCGCAGCCTTGCGCAGGCGAATGCGGGCCATGATGACGCCGTTGTCGGTCGAAACCAGGTTCTCCTTGCTGCGGTCCTGGAGCGGCCCCATGCTTTCCTGGATCGCAGCATCCTGCATCGCGATGCCGGCGACGCCGCTGTAGGTTCGCTGCGCGCGCTGGGCGGCGCGGTCGATCATGTAATCGTTGTCCTTGTTGACCACCGGCCGAAACCTGCCGGGAATGAGTTGCACGTGGATGCCGCCGCCGTTGCGCATGACATCGAGCTCACGGGTCGTCAGCGCTCGCGTCGGGTGATGCGTGAAACACCATACAATGCAGCTCTCGTCATCGACCGGCACCCAGGCGTGGCCGTTGAGCGCGTTCTCGCCATAGGGCGGGATCATGCTGTGGAACGGCATGATCCACTGGGTGATGCGCCAGTAGGTATGCCCGGGCTGCGCAGGCCGCCGCACGCCAATGACCATGCCGCCCGGTGTTTCCACCAGTTCGAAGCGCGCGTCGGTTTCACGCGTGAGCTCGGCCCCTTTCCCGGTGTGCAGGGGTTCGTTGCGCAGCTCGTGACGGTGAAGAAAAGAGACGTGCGCGGAATCGATGCCGCCCTCCATGGCTTGCAGGTAATTGCATTCCTCGATGCGCTTCGTGACGAACCGGTTTGCGCCCGGCACTTTCACCCACTCGAATGCGGGCAGCGCCGGCTTGAGAGCGGCGGGTCCCATATAGGTCCAGACCACATCGCCGAGCTCGATGCATGGATAGGACTTGAGCTTGATCTTTCCGCAGAAGCCGCTCGCGATCGGCTCCGAAGGCACTTCAGTGCATTGCCCGGTCACATCGTATTTCCAGCCGTGATAGGCACAGCGCAGTCCGTTTTCTTCATTGCGGCCGAACCACAGCGACACGCCGCGATGGGCGCAGAATTCATCCATCAGCCCCACGCGCCCTTTGCTGTCGCGAAAGGCGATCAGCCGCTCGGACATCAGCTTGACGCGAACCGGCGGACAATCCGGCTCCGGCAGCTCGGCGGAAAGCAGCGCCGGGATCCAGTAACGCCGAAACAGGGCGCCCATGGGTGTTCCCGGACCGGTCTGGGTGAGAAAATCGTTTTGCTCGGGCGTTGTCATGGGCGTGTTTTCATGGGCTTCTACCCAATGCCTCGGTGTTAAGATAATCCTTCTCGTCCGGGGGAGGAAGGAGAGCAATTCGACGTGTCGGTGATGACAGCATCGTAGGCGTGCATTTGGGATGTGCTTCGGCTTACCGGCATCCATGATCGAATCAGCGGTTACGGTCGCCTGCTGCGCGAGTTTTGACCGGCCCCTGTAGCCCGCGTTGAGCGCTAGCGAAACGCGGGAAGATCCCGGATTTCGCTTACGCTCAATCCGGGCTACCAGCGAGATAACCCCGATCGACGCGCCACTCACAGTGGCTGTGGGATTTTTGCAACGCTTTGGATTTTTTTGAATCGGGTCACAGTACGGAGCCGATTTTCTGTTTTGATGTCACCCTACAACAACAGGGGGCATTCATGCACAATTCTACTTTGATTGTGCTCGTGATTCTAACAATCGGGCAGATGTTGATGATGGCGTTCGGGGCTTTCATACTCTGGATAATGGGAGACTTGGGGGATGATTCTTCGCGTCAGACCGGGAAAAACCTCGTTGATGTGCCGCAAGAGGCGGTCAAGCTGGTCGAGGAAAGCTCGGACGAGTTGATCAGCTCGGGCGAAGAAGGTTCGATCGCACCCAAAGCGGCCGAGGATCAGGTGGTAGACGAGCCCCAGCATCCGGGGCGCGCTACAGGAAAAGCAGCGTGATTGCGCACTGACGCAGGCGGGGATTGCGGCTCTCAAATCGGCTGCGCTGGCGCCGATTTGAGGCAAGCGGCGCTACCAGCGTTGCGCGTGGCGCGTCGATTCCATGCGGTGTAGCCTGCGTTTCAGGGAGACGAGTAGCCCGGATGAGCGAAGCGATATCCGGGAGCGATTTCTCCCGCATGTCGCTGCGCTCATGCGGGCTACAGCGAGTACGATTGGGTGCCTTCATTTACCCGCTTTCGTCATTCAGGTTGCCTGTCGCGGTCGGGAAGGAGGCGGATGCTATGGCAAAGCCAATTGCGGTCTGCGCTTTGTGCATCATTTCTGCGGCTATCGGTGCAGGGATTGACCACTATCTTGGGGCGGTGATTGACCAGGGTCTGGTCAGTGGTGCTCACTTGGAACGAGCGATAAGTCCGAAAGCTGCGGTTGCCGGCTCAGCAGAGATCAATGGCGCCGAGGTGCTTGGTGACCGGGTAAAATGCGACGTGCGTTACCAAGAATTGAAAATTCCTCCCGACGAATATCAGTCATTCAAACGCAAATGCATGGGAGAAAATTACTCGGACAACGACTAATCTCCGGCGTTGGACGGACGATACCGGGCCTGTTTGGTGAAACACCTCCAGCCTGGAACCCCTCGAGCGAGTGGTGAGTAGCCCGGATGAGCGAAGCGATATCCGGGAGCGATTTCTCCCGCATGTCGCTGCGCTACAGCGCTAACCTTGACGGTGGACGATACTCGGCCTGTTTGATGAAACACTTCCAGGCTGGAACCCCTCGAGAACCCCTTCGGACCAGAGCAGCAAATAATGCTGGCTAATTGCCACGGCCGGCACTACATCGTTGACTACTGGCGACCTCCCGTGCACCGCGACTGCGATCAGACAGAGATCAACTTGTCTCAATTGCGAGTGTTTAATGACGCGCAGCCCTTTGTTGGTCGAATCTGGCTCAGATGAGCTCCGTTACACCAACCTGTTTGCCTGTATAAGCGAAGAGGACGATGGTTACGTCATCCAGATCAGGCTCTACAACCAAGCCAGCCCGGAAAGCGCCGCGTGGGGCGAAGAAATAACCGATTCCTTCGAACGGGCCTCTATGCTGATTGCGGCGCTTGCTTCCGAGTTTTCCATCCCGCCAGCATCAATCAAGATTGAAATTCGGATGGCTGACCTGAGAAGCGGCACACAACATTAGCGCTTGATTCCGATACGTGGGTACCCGCGCTCGTAGATAGCCTGCTAAAAGACGCATGTTTGCGCGCCAAACCTCCTCAGCTCGCGCTGGGGCTGTCCGCTTTCATGCGCCAGAGCTGAAAGCCGTCCGCGTTGATGGCCCGCTCAATGTGGTCACGCGACAGCTTGTAAGGAGGATCCTTGCCAAGGCCGACTACGCCGACGGCATGCCAAGGTCCCAACCGATCGGGCAGCTTGCTCCCGCTCAAATCGGCGGCGAAAGCGCGCAATTTGCTGCTCGCATCGGATTTGAAGATGTAAATTCGCATGCATTTCTCCTTGCATTTATCGGAAACCGCGTGCTGCGCCTGCCCCGTTCCTGCCTTCCGGCAACGTCTTGCGTGGAGCGGCGATCAATCCGTCGCGCACCGCCTGCTTGCGCGCGAGCTTACGGGCGCGGCGCAGCGCCTCGCTCTTTTCCCTCGCCGCTTTCTCGGATGGCTTCTCGTAAAACCTGCGCCGCTTCATTTCCCGGAATACGCCTTCGCGCTGCATTTTCTTTTTCAACACCCGGAGAGCCTGATCGACATTGTTGTCGCGGACGAGTACCTGCAATTGTTCACCTCTTTGTTTGAAAGCAGGTTGACCATAGCGGTCGCAGTGGAGCGGATGGTGGAAGCGGGACGCGAGCTAAATCGATTCGAGATCGCTCTCCTTCGCCACGCGTTCATGCTGCTCCCGTGGACTCTTGATGCAATACTGGCAGTCACCTTCGCCGTAAGGCATTTGACGAACCACTGTGTAGGCACCGGTAGCCGCATTCTTGTAGCCATTACCGCCGCGAAACCGCACTGTCTGCCCACGACTGAATTTGTGAATCATGATCGTACCCTCCTTGAGGTAGGCACATACTACATGCTGGTCCACGCGTGGCCGCAGGAGTTGCAGGCCCAAAGATGGTGAATGAGACGGTTGCCGCGATACTCGCAAGCCGCTGGTGCTGTCGACGCCCGGCAAGTAGCATGCCCCGACGCGCCCTTGCCAGCGGCGATCGATCTTGCGGAGAATGTCGGCGGGGAATCCCTGAGCCACGGCAGTCTCCCTGAATTAAGGCGGGAGCACCAACCAGTCTCTCAGCCATCAGCGCCTGGACCAATTGCCGATGATATCCCCAACATGGGGCATGCACCTGCAAATAGCCAGTCTTTTGTTGCAGGAGGGCGACGCATCGCCGAATAGCCGCCCTGTAGAGCCTTGCCATGGAAAATAGAGAGCGCGTTTCGAGAAAGATCATGCTTTCGAGAGAGTGCAGCTCGCAAAGATCATTTGGGGTCACTTGGGGCTGGGTCACTTGGGGCTGGGTCACTTGGGTCTGAGTCACTTGGGTCTGAGTTACTTGGGTCTTGCGGACCGTGCAATAATGCTCTATATAGG
>CATPCO010000766.1 GCA_955652925.1 uncultured Xanthobacteraceae bacterium
GATCGTCTCGTTGGCTTCGGGTGAGCCGCACAAAATAGCAGGTAGGACCTTGCATTTGTGCACTGCGGCAACCAATTGCCCCGTCAGCAGTTACTACGCACGACTCTACTGGATTTCATGGTACGTCATGCTCAGCCTTCGGAAAACACTCGCAAGTCTGGCTCGCAACAAACGCAAATGGGAAACGCTCCTTGCCGCTGCGCGCGTCCATGCGCCCGAATCCGGCGCTGTGCTGGATCGTCTCCAACCGGTAAGCGGCTTTGGGTCCAATCCCGGCAATTTGCGAATGTTCACTTATTCGCCGTCACAGTACGCGCCTAGCCCCGGGCTTGTCGTTGTCCTACACGGCTGTACACAAACCGCTGCCGGTTATGACTATGGGGCGGGTTGGTCGACCTTAGCCGACCGTTACGGATTTGCGCTCCTACTCCCCGAACAGCAGCCATCAAATAATTCAAATGGATGTTTCAATTGGTTCCTTCCAGGCGATACCCGGCGGGAAGGAGGCGAAGCTCTGTCAATTCGTCAGATGATCGAGAAGATAGTGATCGATAAGAAAATCGACCGACGCCGCGTGTTCATCACTGGATTGTCGGCAGGAGGTGCAATGACATCTGTGATGCTCGCGTGTTATCCCGAGGTGTTTGCGGCTGGTGCAATCATCGCCGGCCTTCCGTATGGCGCCGCCGGCAACGTGCAGCAAGCATTCCAAAGCATGTTTCAAAGTCCACCCCGCGCCGCTCGGGAATGGGGGGACCTTGTGCGTGCAGCAACTTCATACGGAGGCCCGTGGCCTCGAATTTCGGTTTGGCATGGCACTTCCGACAAGATCGTGGTTCCGGCGAATGCGCGCGAGATACTCAAACAGTGGACTGACGTTCACGGGTTATCTTGCACGCCCTCAATTGAAGCGAAGGTGGACGGCTATCGACGTCAGGTCTGGCTCAGCGACGAACAGGAGGAGTTGATAGAATCCTTCGCAATCGATATCGGACATGGCACACCTCTGGCGACGGGTGACGACGCGGATGAGCAATGCGGCGTTGCTGGATCTTTTCTCCTCGACGTTGGAATTTCATCCTCCCACCACATCGCCAAATTTTTTGACCTTACGGAGGACGGCGCTTCGCTTGCGAAGACTAACAAGAAGACGATTATCTCCGGTGAGTATCGTAACCTCGGGTCCGCGGAAGCTGTGTACCAGCCTCAGATCGCACAAGGCGAAATTCTACCGGACGAGGCTCTGCAAGGCGATGTGCTAGAAGGCGAGATTCTGGATAAAGAGACCAACATGGCACCGGAATTCGCACAAATCCCACGCATGCCCGTGGATATCCACGGAGTGATCACGCGCGCCCTCACTTCCGCAGGGCTGATGAAGCCCCCGAGGTAGGGTCGCTTGCTCGTTCGAGAGCATCCCCGTGCTTTCGCCAATCAATTTAATCGGCCGCAATTATGCGCCGGCAAGCTGCGATTACCATCCTGTCGCCTTCATTGCTCGCCGCGCGACCGATGTTCCCAGTTGCTGCTCCGAGCGCGTGTCCGCCAGCTCCCGATGTAGCAGGGTGCGGGCGTTGGGCAGCAAGGTGCCAGGAGTCGACATTAGGAAGCATCGAGCTGATCATGCCGACATCGCCCTGTTCGACCATAGCAGGAACCATGATGGAAAAGGGCAAGCCCCTGCCTGATTGCGCCGGCACGGAAAGCCTGCGTTAGGATTGCGCCGGTCTCAAGCGGCGCTTGCCTCAATCACTTTCATGTCGTCGTCAGACAAGCCGAAATGATGGCCGATCTCATGGACCAGCACGTGGGTTATGATAGCTCCCAAGGTCTCCTCATGCTCGGCCCAGTAGTCGAGAATCGGACGGCGATAGAGCCAGACCATGTTGGGCATTTGCGCTGGCGCGCTTTCGGACCGAAACGGCAGGCCAACACCCTGGAACAGTCCCAGCAGGTCGAACTCGCTTTCCGCCCCCAAGTCATCCAAAACCTTCTCCTCGGGAAAATCCTCGACGCGGATGACCAGGTCCTCACACAGGGCCCGAAATTTTCGCGGCAGCCGCCTGAATGCGGAATCGGCGAGCAGTTCGAATTCAGCAAGCGACGGCGCCTTGAGGTTGCGCCACGCACGGGGATCGGAAGAGCCGGGGTCATCCATCCCCTAGTTCTAGGCGAGGCGCAGACTGCGGGCCAAGTTATGGATAGGCCAAAAGGCGACGAGTAACCGCCGCTGAAGCCGCAAGCCTCCGGCCTATTTGCGCGGCCATATCGTGTGTGCGACGAACACCCCGGCCGCCGCGCAGAGCGCGACCACAATATGCGGCCAGTAACCGGTGAGGTGTGTTACATCGCCAATCACAACACCAATAACCGCGCCGATAGCGGCGCCAAGTGCGATTTGGATGGCACTCATATAATCCTCCGCTGTCGCATATTTGACTCGCTCGATCGCCTCACGGTATGTCGGCAGCACCTTCAATACCGGCTGTGAAGCTCAGCCCGAACGATCGCCGTTCGGTGCCAGCAAAATCCGGTTATGAGCTTCGTCAACTGCCAGGCTTGATGTAACGCGAGACGATCTCGGCCATCTTGAGATCGTCACCGGCCCCTCGCTTTCGCAAGCCTGTCACGACACCATCACGATCTTTTATCTCGCGGTTTTGGCTCATCTTCCATTTGCCCTCTAGCCGCGTGATGCCAAATCGAAAGCCTATGATGCTACGCGACATCGCCTCGATGAAGGTTGCGGGCGCATCCGTCAGCGCCCATGGCTTAACCTCGTTTCTTTCCTGCTGAGCAGTCAATTCGGCTACGTGCCGCCGTATCCAGTCCGTATCCTGTGTCACATCCGGCCGGCCATAGGCGTGCACGACCGCATAGTTCCATGTCGGCACCACTTTTTGGTGCTCGGCTTTTGATGGATACCAATTGGGCGTGATGTAACCTTCGGGTCCTTGAAAGATCACCAGCGCCTCGTTGCCCTCGGCAAGGTACTTCCAGTGGGGGTTAGCCCGTGCGAGATGGAACTCGAGGACTCCATATGGTCCATCTTCTTTGAGGACCGTCGGTAGATGCGTAGCGTAAAGGCCGTATGATCCTGCTGATATGAGCGCCGCAAATGGCCTTGCGCGCATCAGCGCATGCATCTGGGGCAGATCGTCAACGCGAAAGTGGCTGGGCTGGTACATCGGTGTGACCGCTAGTTTAGTGGTCGCAGTTAGAGAAAACAGGACGGTTGGTGCCCCTTCAAAATCCTTTTCAACAGCTTTGGTCAAGGCCGGCGGCTCAAAGTTGTTCGGTGCCCGCGGACTAAAGCCGTGCATCACAGCAAGCGACGCGTCACCGACGTTCCGTGATAAGCTGGAGCCTAGCGCACGCCCAACCAGCGTGCGTCGAGCGAGAACGCACGTGGGAGGATTGCATGAAAGGCGTCGTGTTTATCGGTGACCGGAAGCTCGAACTACGCGACTTCCCCGACCCCACGCCAGGTCCTCGCGACGTGGTACTCGAGATAAAAGCGTCGGGTATGTGCGGCAGTGACCTGCACGTCTACCGCGCTGCCTTTAAGCCGGGGGATGCCACCTCGGGATTCAAGCGTGGCGCCGAGCCGGTGATCGCCGGCCACGAGCCCTGCGGGATCGTGGTCGCAGTCGGCACAGGGGTAGCTCCCAAGGAGGCTCGCACCGGCCAGCGGGTGATGAATCACCACTACACCGGTTGCGGCAGCTGTAAGCATTGCCGCACGGGCTGGGCGCAGATGTGCCTCGAAGGCTCCATCGTCTTTGGCGCCAACGGCAACGGCGGACACGCCAGGTACATGAAAGTGCCGGTTCATACACTAGTGCCCCTGCCCGACGCGCTTTCGTTCGAGACGGGCGCGGCCATCTCCTGCGGCACTGGCACAGCCTATGGTGCGTTGAAGCGGCTCAATCTGCAGGGCATCGCCATCTTTGGCCAAGGGCCGGTGGGGCTCTCTGCGACGCAGCTTGCCGTCGCCATGGGTGCCCGAGTCATCGCGCTCGACATCTCACCTGAGCGGCGCGCACTCGCCCGCGAGTTCGGCGCGAACGAAGTGATCGACGCGCGCTCCAACAATCCCGTCGAGGCAATCCGAGAGCTGACCCACGGCGAAGGTGCGCACAAGACACTCGACACTTCGGGCGCGGGTGAGGCGCGGGCAGCCGCGGTGCGGGCGGCACGAACCTGGGGAACGGCCTGCTACGTCGGCGAGCGCGGTCAGGTCACCCTCGATGTGAGCCCGGACCTTCTGCGCCGGCAAATCACACTGGTCGGCTCATGGACCTTCTCGACGCAGGGTCAGGCCGACTGCGCCGAGTTCGTCGCGGACTACAATGTTGCCATTGATAAGCTCTTCACCCACCGTTGGCGGCTGGACCAGGCCGAGGAGGCCTACCGTCTGTTCGACACTCAGACCACCGGCAAGGGCGCGATCCTGCCGTCCTGATTACGATGTTCTCGGACGGAGCACTTGCTGGTCGTCGCTTGGTTCGTCTTGTGTCCGGTGCTCATAACGATAAGTCGACTGAATTGATGGAGGCTTTCGCCCTACAACAGAGGCTACGGATCATGCCAAAAATCTGCTCGCATCGGCGGCACCGCAAGGTACCGGGGGTCATTGGGTTTTGACAAAAATGAATTCAGGAGTGCGGTACCAATGAGCTGCGGCGCATGGCAGTCGTAGCTATTGACGCTTCGCTGGCGCACCCGCAACCACGGCTGCTACTCCTTCTGGATTGATGTTGAAAGCTAAGAATGTCAGCGGCTCGTTGCCGGGGTTCCCCCATTGGTGCACGAGCCCGAACGGCTCGTAAATCAAGGAACCCGGACCC
>CATPCO010000767.1 GCA_955652925.1 uncultured Xanthobacteraceae bacterium
GGACATGATGACTCCTGCCAAAGCCGGCAGGCACCTGGCGGAAGCGTTGCCGAATGCGCACGTTGTCGCTCTCAAGGGTGCCGGCCATATGCGCTGATCAGCGAACGACCGGATGAGGTGCTCGACGCTGTTCGCGGACTCGCGCAGAACCTGGCCGGCGATGCAATATCCGCCGGGCCTCGGTTTCGTCCTACAACGACCTGATAGCGGCATTCAGGTCCGCGTACGAGTGCGAATCATGAAGGTGTCGTAGCTGTATTCAGCAACCTGCCACCAGAGATATTCGTCGTTGCGGAAAGCCTGTATCGAGTCCCAAACTTTCTTGTAGTCGGCATTGGTCGCCGAAGTCTCGGTGTTGACTTCGATCGATGCCTTCAAACAAGCTTCCATGATCGACTGGGAGAACGCACGCAATTGCGTGCCCGCCGCGACCAGACGCTTCAAGGCCTCGGGGTTGCGGGCATCGTATCTCGCCTGCATTTCTACGTTGGCAAAACCTGCGGCAGTGGTGACGATCGCCTGGTAGCTTTTCGGCAGCTCGTTCCATTTGGCTAGGTTGATCATCAGATGGAGTGTGGTACCCCCTTCCCACCAACCAAGGTAATAATAGAACTTCACCACCTTGTAGAAGCCGAGCTTCTCATCATCGTAAGGCCCGACCCATTCGGTGGCATCGATGGTGCCCTTTTCGAGCGCCGGGTAGATATCCCCGCCGGCGATCTGCTGCGGGACCACGCCGAGTTTCTGCAGTGTCTGGCCGGCCCAGCCACCGATGCGCATCTTGAGACCTGCTAAGTCTGCGGGTTCCTTGAGCTCTTTGTTGAACCAGCCGCCCATCTGACAGCCGGTATTGCCGGCAGTCAGGCAGTGCACGTTAAATTTCTTTCCAAAGTCGTCGATCAGCTTCGTGCCCTCGCCGTCGTAGAACCAGGCATTCTGCTGGCGGGCGTTGAGGCCGAACGGAGTGGCACAGAACAGGGCCCAGGTCGGGTCCTTGCCGATGTAGTAGTAGTTGGCGGTATGGCCCATCTCGACGGTACCATTTTGAACGGCGTCGAGCACTTGCAATGCGGGCACGATCTCGCCCGCAGCGAAGGTCTGAATTTGAAACTTGCCGTCGGTCGCCTGGGAAACGTATTTAGAGATTGTTTCACAAGCGCCGAAGATCGTGTCGAGCGATTTTGGCCAGCTCGCAGTCAACCTCCATTTGATAGTCGGCATCGACTGAGCAATCGCGGGCTTGGCGATAGCAGCTGCCGCGGTGCTAGCTCCCACTGCAGTTAGAAGTTGACGGCGTTTCATCTCCTGTACCTCCCTCGGGCTCGTTGTAGTATGTCGCGAATCAACTCTCCGGCTGGCCGCCCGCGCGTGCGCGACGATGTTAGACATGGCAAACGCCTTTCGGCGAGTTGCGACTAGCATGGAATGCATCTCACCAGCTACTGTAAATTCGCGATCTTGGAAAATTGCAGGGACAGCCTGCTGGATTGTCAGTGCGGCGAGCTACTCGTATCGTCAGCGCAGTTCGACGGCCTCAAGTAATTTTTGCTTGTTCGAGGCGATGTTCCCGCCTGAAAAGTCGAGAATCTGGATGCCACCGAGCTGTGGAGGCAAGCCAGGCAAGAGTAACGATACTGGGTCAAGCGCAACCAGGAATGGGGCCCGTCCACTCTTCGCGTTCTCGGCCAAAGCAAGGTAGCGCTCGATTTCCGTACGAGCCCACTTGCTGCGCAACCAGTTCGAAGAGAGAAACGTAAAGAAATAGCCGATTACGGAGCGCTCGATGGCAGCATCCAGTTCATCGATCAAGGAATCCCCGGGCATCGCCTGAGTGAACGGCTCGAAGACTGCAAAATCGCTGTCCGCAAGAAGATCAATATACGGCTGGACGCGATCACGATCTTTGATCGAATAATTGATGAACGCTGTCGCGGATTGAAGGGTTTCGTGGATGATCCGCTTCTGTCTTTCCCACGGCCACTCCATATCCAGCTCGTGAATCTTGCGATCGCGCAAAGACAACACGAATTCACGTTCTTTCTGCACCCATTGCGATTTGCGGGCGGAAGGGCTGTTGCACAGGAGAAAAATGTTTCGTGCAGTGATTTCTCGCTTGATGAGGGAATCGAGCTCTTCGTCGTCCTTAAGGCTCATGAGAAAAAAGAGAAGCGGATTGGCATGCAGGCGCTCGAACTCGTCCCTCACCCAACGCACCGCATTAAGGTCCAAATGGGAATGCGATACGAATATCCATGCATCCGACAGCCTATGCAAACCACCTTTGGGTGCCTCGGTTACGCTTGGGTCGTCGGGCATTCGTTTTCTCCCGCTAGATGCAAGGCATCGGCTAAGCACGATTGGAACCGCCTCGATGCGATGGCGGAACCGGAAAAACGTGCCGCCGCAGTGAGCGATCCGGACAATCGGCCGCTTTCCGAAGCGGACATCAAGCGGATGAAGCGTACGCCGCGGGCCAAGATCATCCGTCGCGCGCTGGGCTTGAGCCAAGAGGACTTCGCCGCCCGTTACCATATTCCGCTCGGCACTTTGCGCGATTGGGAGCAGGGGCGCGCGGAGCCGGACCAGGCCGCACGCGCCTAC
>CATPCO010000768.1 GCA_955652925.1 uncultured Xanthobacteraceae bacterium
GCATGAGCCAGACCGGCGGTGGCAAGCAATTGCTACCATGCAGCACGTCAAGCAGCAGAGCTTTCCTACCATTTCTGTCCATATGCCTGGTTTTCTAAACCTTAAGTTCTAAGAATCCTGTTGTTGTTCTTGGACTGTTGATTTGACTCATAATGTTCTGTCCACATGCTTTCCATGACCAAGCACGCTATCCCCTTTTTACAAGCGCGTTTGGACATACTGATCAGCAGGGCTTCTAACACGCTGTAATGCAGCAGACGATGCGACCCTTGCGGGGAGGTTTCCAGCGGCGGATTCACATTCCCTGCTTGCGATAAGGATTTGCCTTGGTCGCGTCCCCAGATTGACAATGTGGACACACCATGGCGAATGGCCCGCCGAGGGCTTGCAGTGACTGAGAAGTCGTGGCCTTCTGCCCATGAATCCACAGTCCTTCCCCAGCATGTCGCAGCGCGCGCCCAGCTATTTCCATCTCCATCTGGTGTCGGATGCAACCGGGGAGACGCTTACGACCGTTGCCCATGCGGCGACTGCCCAGTACACAAAGGTCTCGCCCGTGGAGCATGTCTATCCCCTGGTGCGGACACAGAAACAGCTTGACCGGGTGCTCGCGGAAATCGAGGAATCACCGGGGATCGTGCTCTATACGCTGCTCGACGATGAACTCATTACCCGCCTAGAGAAGCACTGCCGCGATCTCGGTTTGCCCTGTCTCTCGATCCTTGGTCCGGTGCTTCAGCTGTTGCAATCCTATCTCGGGACCGAAACCTCGCATCGTGTGGGTGCACAGCATGTTCTCAATGCCGAGTACTTCAAGCGCATTGATGCGCTTAACTACACGATGTTGCATGACGATGGCCAGCATCTCGAAGGATTGGAAGAAGCAGACGTGGTGCTTGTCGGCGTGTCGCGAACGTCGAAGACACCAACCTCGATCTATCTTGCCAATCGGGGTGTGAAAACGGGAAATGTACCGCTGGTTCCAGGAGTTGTAGTCTCCCGTCATGTCGAGGAGCTCAAGCAGCCGCTGGTCGTGGGTCTCTATGCCAGTCCCGAGCGCATTGTCCAGATCCGGCAGAATCGGCTGCTTGGATTACGGGTCCATCAGGACTGTGACCAGTACATCGATCGCAAGGCAGTGGCGGAGGAGATCGCATTTTCCCGAAAATTATGTGCGCGCCACAACTGGCCGAGCATCGATGTCACTCGGCGCTCGATCGAAGAAACTGCCGCTGCCGTCATGAGCTTGCTTGTGGAGCGGCGCCGACTGCCGGCCGACTGAGTGATGGGGACTTGGCTCGCTGCGAGACCCCTTGTGCTCGCTTCGAGAAGCGAAGTGCGGCACACCATCCTCAAGCAAGCGGGAATTCCACACCTTGTCGAGCCTGCCGATATCGACGAGCGATCGATCGAACGAGAAGCCGTTGGTGGCGGCGAGGCAGCCCTCCTGTTGGCGCGGAAAAAAGCGCTTGCTGTTGCAGCTCGCAACCCCGACGCCGTCGTGCTGGGCGCCGACCAGACGCTCCTCCTGGGGCAACGGCTTTTTTCGAAACCGCAGAGTAAAAGCGCTGCCCGCGAGCAGCTTAGCGCGCTTTGCGGCCGTACCCATGAGTTGCATTCCGCTGTCGCGGTCGCACGCGGCAAGAGCATAGCGTTCGAACATTACGAGGTCGCACGTCTGACCATGCGCGCGTTCAGCGAGAGCTTCCTGCAAGCATATCTCGACGCCGCAGGAACTGCGGTCAGCGCGAGCGTCGGCGCTTATCAGCTGGAGCGATCCGGCATCCAGTTGTTCGAGCATATTGCTGGCGATTATTTCACCATCCTCGGGCTTCCGCTTCTCCCGCTCCTCCAATTTCTGCGCCGGGAAGGCTTATTGATGGAGTGAATGTCGGCGCGATGTTCGTCATTGGACTGACCGGCTCGGTCGGAATGGGAAAGTCGACGACCGCGCGCTTGTTTGCAGAGCAAGGCGTGCCGGTACACGATGCAGATGCGGTGGTGCATCGGCTCTATGAAGGAGAAGCAGTCGCGGACATCGAGGCGGCATTTCCCGGCACTACGGCAAATGGAAAAGTCGACCGCGAGAAGCTCGCCCGGCGGGTCCTCAATGATCCTGCGGCGTTGGCCAGACTCGAAGGGATCGTTCATCCCCTCGTGCAGGCTGCGGAGGACGAGCTGCTGGCACAGACGCAGGCGGACGGCGAGGACGTGGTCGTGCTCGATATTCCGCTGTTGTTCGAAACTGGTGCGGACAAGCGTGTCGATGCCGTGGTCGTGGTGTCTGCGCCGGCCGAGGAGCAGCGCGCGCGGGCCCTGGCGCGCCCCGGCATGACCGCGGAGAAGCTCGCGGCGGTTCTTGCCAAGCAGATGCCGGACAACGAGAAACGCCGCCGCGCGGATTTTGTCGTGGACAGCTCACGCGGCTTCGATGCGGCGCGCGCGCAGGTTCGTGCCATTCTCCAGGCGATTGCTACAATGCCGAAGCGGCGGCGTGATTCGTCCCAGCCGCCAGCCGCCGGATGATCCCGCGACCAGGAGCCGGAATGCGTGAGATCGTGCTCGATACCGAAACGACCGGGCTTGACCCGTTTGCGGGCCATCGAATGGTCGAAATCGGCTGTGTCGAGCTCATCAATCGCATGCCGACCGGCCGGCACTTTCATCGCTATGTCAATCCGGAACGAGAAGTGCCGGAGGAAGCATTCGCGGTGCACGGCCTGTCGAGCGAGTTTCTCAAGGACAAACCCGCATTCGCGGATATCGCCGACGAGCTGCTCTCATTCATCGGCGATGCTCCGCTCGTCGCCCATAACGCCGTTTTCGATCTTGGCTTCCTGAATACGGAACTGGAACGCGCGGGAAAAGCCGCAGTCAGGCACGAGCGGCTGGTCGATACCCTGCTGCTGGCGCGCCGCAAGTATCCAGCAGGACCCAACCGACTCGATGATTTGTGCGCGCGTTACGGCATCGACAATTCGCGTCGCACCACGCATGGCGCGCTGCTCGATGCCAAGATACTGGCGGATGTCTATCTCGAGCTGATCGGCGCCCGGCAAGCGCAACTGCTGCTGGTCGAAGCCCGCGACGCGACAAGCGGCGCGGCCGCCCTCGCGTCAGGCATTCGCCTGCGACCCCATGCGCTGCCTCCTCGGCTTTCCCTGGAGGAGCGGCAAGCGCATCAGGCGTTCATTGCCACGCTCGGCGAGCATGCAATCTGGCGGGAATATCTGCCGTTTGAGCGAACCGAAGAAGGAGAATCTCAAACAGCCCGTGCTGATATGCCAGGGCTCCCAGCCGCCCACATCGGCGGCGCGGAAACAGCCGAAGCGAGCTATGTCGCGGCAGGGGCCGCCGGCTGAGCCTGCATCTGCGCCATGCGCTGCTGATAGAGCGCAACGAAGTCCACAGGGTCGAGGAGAAGAGGCGGAAAGCCGCCATTGCGCACGGCGGTTGCTACAATCTCGCGAGCAAAGGGGAACAGCAGTCGCGGACATTCGATCATGACGACCGGTTGGACCTGGGGCGAAGGCATATTCTGGACGCGGAACACCCCCGCAAATGTCAGGTCGAAGGCAAATAGGACCGTGCCGGAGCTGTCCGCCTTACCCTCCAATTTCAACGAAACTTCGTAATCGGTCTCCGCAAGCTGTTGGACGCTGACATTGATTTGAATCGCGATCGCCGGCTGCAGTTGCGTTGGCGTTAGCGAGCGTGGCGCGTTTGGGTTCTCGAACGAAAAATCCTTGATGTATTGGCCAAGAACGTTGAGCTGCGGCTGCTGGCCCGTCGCGGTTTGCGCGGGACCGCCGTTGCCGGAACCTTGCGCCGGGCCGCCGTTGCCAGAAATGCTCATGCGTTGACCTTTCAGTGCTGCGTCTATGTGCTTTGGGGCTGCGGCACTCCGCGAGCGTGGCTAACACAGCGATTCGGGCCGTACAAGGTACCGCCCGGGTGGGCGTCAAGCATGGCGTCTGGAGCGAGGCCGGCCAGGCTTTTTCTCCGGAATTCGACGCCACTCGCCTGGCTCCAAATCGATGACGCCGTCGCGGGGCTTCGGCTTTTGCGCCATTGGGGCAATGAGGCGCGCGGCCCATCGGCGAACCGCGGGAATGAACAGCGCAGCTCCCGCCAAATCCGTTATAAAGCCCGGCAGGATCAACAGGAATGCGCCCAAGACGTAGGCAAGCCCCGGCGTGTTCCTGTTCACCCCGCGCAAGCCCCCCTTTGCCAAACCATCCGCAACCCGAGCAAGGTCGCGCCGGCCCGAGCGCTTGAGCAGGAATATGCCGAGCGCAGAGGTGGCGACAAAAAGGATCGTAGTCCATAACCAGCCGATGAGTGCCGCCAGAATGAGAAAGAGCGCGATCTCGGCCGCGGGCAGCGCGAGCAGTCCGATAAAGGCCCATTTAACCAAGGACATGGATTGAACTCCGGCGGAGCCTTGTTGGCGCCATGGTTTGGATCGTCTATGGTCGCCGGCCAAAGGCGAGACCTCCCGCTGCAAACCACTGGATCGGTGCGGCCCGGTGCTTACATAATGCGGGAACCGATCTCTGCCTGCGCAGATTTCATGATTACAACCTCTTGATCCCTGCGGCCGTCACGGAAGCTGCGAGACGTGTTCGATATCTACACCATCATCTTCCTGGCGCTGGCGGTTTTCATTTTCCTGCGCCTGCGAAGCGTGCTCGGCCAGCGTACAGGCCGGGAACGGCCGCCTTACGACCCCTACTCGGCGCGTGACGCCGTGCGCGGCGCCACCAACGACAATATCGTCAAGCTGCCGCCGGGCCGCCCCGCTCCTGAAGCTCCGCAGCGGCCGCTCGACACGGCTGAACCCGCCGAGCGCTGGAAGGGTATTGCAGAACCGGGAACGGCGGTTGCGGGCGGGCTCGACACGATTGCCCGCGAAGACAAGACGTTCGACGCCAGGCACTTCGTTACCGGCGCCCGGCAGGCCTATGAGATGATTGTACTGGCCTACGCGCAGGGCGACCGCCGCAACCTTAAGAATTTGCTGGCGCGCGAGGTGTATGAAGGATTCGAAGCGGCCATGCGCGAGCGGGACTCGAAGGGCGAAACGGTGGAAACTCGGTTCGTGGCCATTGAGAGGTCCGATATCACCGGTGCCGAGTTGCGCGGCCGGGTGGCCCACATCACGCTGCGTTTTGTCTCACAGCTCATTTCCGTCACGCGCGACAAGTCGGGCAACGTGACCGAAGGCAATCCCGACAAGGTCACCGACGTCACCGACGTATGGACATTCGCGCGCGATCTCTCCTCACGCGATCCCAATTGGAAACTGGTGGCGACCGAAGCTGGGTAACGAGTGCCATGCGTTCGCGGGGGCGGCGCGCTTGCAAGCTCAAGGTATCCGGATGAGGAGGGACACAGCCCCGGCGGCGCGATGGGTCTTGACGGCTGTGTGGCTCGCAGGCGCAGCCGTCAGCGCGCGTGGGCAGACGCCCCTGAAGATTCCGGACAGCCAGCTCGAGCCGGTGAGATGGGAGGAGCTGCAAGGTTGGACCCAGGATGATCACCTCGTTGCATTCACAGCTTTTCAAACAAGCTGCCACGCGCTCCGCACGATGCGACCGGCGCCCGACAACGAGCCAATGCATAGTTCGTTGCGGGAAGTCTGTCGCCGCGCTCTGGAGGTCCATCTCCAATCCGCCGCGGCAGCGCGCGGGTTTTTCGAAGACAATTTCCGGCCGGTTCACATTGCTCGCTTGGGAGAGTCGCAGGGATTTTTGACCGGCTACTACGAGCCTGTTCTGCAGGGTTCGCGCTTGCCCAGTCCGCAATTCCACTTTCCGGTTTATCGCCGTCCATCCGATCTCCTGCTGGATGGCCGCAAGCCCGGACCCCACCCCATTGCCAACAAGAACGCAGCAATCGGACGGCGCGACGAGAATAATGAGATCGTGCCGTACTACGACCGAGGCGCGATCGAAGCCGGCGCGCTCGATGGACAGAAACTTGAAATTTGCTGGCTCAAGGATCCGTTCGATGTGCTCATCGCCCAAATCGAAGGCTCTGCGCGCGTAATCCTGGAAGACGGCACGCCGCTGCGCATCAACTACGACTCCTATAACGGATATTCCTATAGTTCGATCGGGCGTGTCTTGATTGAACGCAAGATCATAGCGCGTGAAGAGATGTCGATGCACCGAATCCGGGACTGGATGACAGGACATCCCGATGAGGCGCAAGCGGTGCGTGCCAGCAACCGCTCTTACGTGTTCTTCCGCGTCACCGGCCTTTCCAATGACGGCGAGCCGATCGGAGGCCAGGGCGTGCGGCTCACGCCGGGCCGCTCCATCGCCGTCGACCGGCTGCACGAATATGGCACTCCCTTCTTCATCGAAGCGAAATTGCCAATCGAGAACGCCGGCGCAGGCTCTCCCTTTCATCGTCTCATGATCGCTCAGGATACCGGGTCCGCGATTGTCGGGCCCGCACGTGCCGATCTCTACTGGGGTGCGGGCGACGATGCCGGCCGCGTCGCCGGCCGCATTCGCCATCCCGGCAAATTCGTGATGCTGGTACCGCGCGACCTCGACATGGTGGAAGTGGGCAGGCACATGCCATTGCCGTTGGCCAAACCAAAACTTGCAGCCGCCGAAGCGAAGAAAGATGGTGGCAAGGATAAGGATAAAACGCAGACGGCTAAGACTGAGGAACGCCCCACGAGAAGAATACGGCGGCAGGCGAGCCCCTGGCGTTGGTACCGGCTATGACGGTCGAGAATGGGGGCCGAAAGCTCAGGGCGCAGGAGCGCAGCCTCTGGGACGAGATCACGCGCTCGGTGCGGCCGCTCAAGCGAAGGATAGCGGCTGCGCCCGCCCCGGCAGCAATCCAAGCATCGCCACCGGGAGCGGCAGCACCCACTCGCGTGCCTGCGCAGAAGCGGGTGCCGCAACCGAGAGCGCCAATGCCGCAACCGCTGCACCGGCGCGACCGTCTGCGCCTTGCGCGCGGAAGGCAGACCATCGATGCGCGGCTTGACCTGCACGGCAAGACACAAGCGCAGGCGCATGCGGAGCTCATGCGTTTCCTGCGCCGCGCTCAGGCCGATGGCGCCCCATTCGTCCTCGTCATCACCGGGAAAGGCTCTGACGAACACGCGGCTGGCCGCGGTGTTTTGCGCCGCCAGGTGCCGTTGTGGCTCAAGCTGCCGGAGTTCGCGGTCTATGTGAGCGCATTCGAACAGGCTCACGTCAGCCACGGCGGGGAGGGTGCGCTCTATGTTCGAGTACGCAGGCCTCGCCAACGGCAGAAAAGCCAATAGCGAATGGCGAACAGCGAATAGCGGATGCCTTCTTTCCGATTGGCTATTCGCTATTCGCGCTGCGCCCTATAAAGAGTGAACGGGGCCGCGATGTCTGCGCAAATGCCGTATTGATGGTGCGTGATGCAGCATCGCCTGGGCATCGACATCGGAGGCACCTTCACCGACGCCGCTCTCGAGAGCGACGGACGGCGCTTCACCAGCAAGGTCTTGACCAACCCGGCCGCGCCCGAGCGCAGTGTGCTCGAGGCTATCAGAGCCGTTCTTGCCGACGCGAAGCTCGCGCCATCCGCTCTTTCCATCATCATCCACGGCACGACGCTGGCGACCAACGCATTGATCGAGCGAAAGGGAGCCAAGGCCGCGCTGATCACGACCGAGGGCTTCCGCGACACCATTGAGATCCGCCACGAGAACCGGTTCGAGCAATACGACGTCGGTATCGACTTACCGCCGCCGCTGGTGCCGCGGCGGCGGCGTTTCGGTGTGCGTGAGCGCATTGATGCCCGCGGCAAGGTGTTGATCCCGCTCGATGAGCCGGGTGTCGAGCGGGTGATCGGAGAAATCGAGCGCGAGCAGGTGGAGGCGGTGGCCGTCGGCCTTCTGCACAGCTTCACCGAGCCGGCGCACGAGCAGCGCATCGGCGAGATGCTCGCAAAGCGGCTGCCGCGCGTCGCGGTCACCCTATCGTGCGAGGTGTCGCCGGAGATGCGTGAATACGAGCGCTTCTCGACCGCATGCGCCAACGCCTATCTGCAGCCGATGATCGCGACCTATCTCGCAAAACTGCGGCGCGACCTTGATGGGGCCGCGGTGAGCTGTCCGTTGTTCCTGATGCTGTCCGGCGGCGGCCTCACCACGATTGAGACGGCGATGCGCTTTCCGGTGCGGCTCGTTGAATCGGGGCCCGCGGGCGGCGCCATCTTTGCCAGCCACATCGCGCGCCAATGCGGCTTTGAGCGCGTGGTCTCATTCGACATGGGCGGGACCACCGCAAAAATCTGCCTCATCGATGATTGCAAGCCGCAGACTAATCGCGCTTTCGAGGTGGCGCGCATGTACCGCTTCAAGAAAGGAAGCGGGCTGCCGCTGCGCGTGCCGGTCATCGACATGGTGGAAATCGGGGCGGGAGGAGGCTCGATTGCACGGGTCGATGCCTTGCGGCGCATCTGCGTCGGTCCCGATAGCGCCGGCGCGGAACCGGGACCGGCCTGCTACGGCCGGGGCGGCACCGCCCCAACTGTGACCGATGCCGATCTTCTCCTCGGACGCATTGACGCCGCGGCCTTTTCCGGCGGCCGCATGTCGCTTGCTCCCGCCGCGGCGCA
This sequence comes from uncultured Xanthobacteraceae bacterium, assembly GCA_955652925.1. Lineage (GTDB taxonomy): Bacteria > Pseudomonadota > Alphaproteobacteria > Rhizobiales > Xanthobacteraceae > VAZQ01. The sequence goes on from CATPCO010000768.1 coordinate 8,623, forward strand.
GACGGCGCTTGATGGCGCCATCGCCAAGCCGCTCGATCTCACCCTGATGGTCGCTGCTCTGGGCGTGAGCGAGATGGTCGACGAAAACATGTCGAATGCCGCGCGTGTTCACGCGATCGAAAGCGGCAAGGATATGCGAGGCCGCGTGCTGATCGCATTCGGCGGCGCGGCCCCGCTGCATGCCGCGCGCATTGCCGAAAAGCTCGGCATCGATCGCATCCTGATCCCGACCAGCGCCGGCGTGGGATCGGCGGTCGGGTTTCTGCGGGCGCCGATCTCCTACGAGATCGTGCGCAGCCGCCTTGCGCGCCTCTCCAGCATCGACGTTGCGGAAATCAACACGCTGTTTTCCGAGATGCACGCCCGGGCCGAAGCCATCGTGCGGCGCGGCGCGCCGGACGCAACGCTCATCGAGGTGCGCCATGCGTTCATGCGTTACCGCGGTCAGGGACACGAAGTGATGGTGCCGCTGCCCGGCGGCTGCTACGGGGAAAAGGAGAGCGAGACCTTTGCGCATGCGTTCGAAACGGCGTACCGGACGCTTTACAATCGCATTATCCCCGGAGTGGAGATCGAGGTCGTGAGCTGGGTGCTTTCATTGAGCGCCCCGGTGGAGACAACAGCCGAGACCCCCGCCGTTGTCGTGCCGCACATGCCGCAGCCGGCGAGTCAACGTTCGTTGTTCGACCCGCTCGCCGAATTCATGCAGGCTTCCCTTTATCGCCGCCGTGATCTGCGGCCGGGCGCACGTATTCGTGGGCCTGCCGTTGTGATCGAGGATGAAACATCGACGGTCGTGAGCCCCACATTCGATGCCGTCATAAACGGATTCGGCTATATCGAGATGATCAGGAAGCAGTGATCAGCTGTTAGTGATCAGGGCAACAGCTTGACTGGGCCTCCTGGCCTTGCTTCCTGGTTCCTGATTACTGAGCACTGATTACCGATCCTTCATCCCTGGATACCTGTCATGGTCGGAGGCCCGAATACCGCACTCACGCAGCTACACACGCAGATCATGTGGAGCAGGCTGATTGCGGTCGTGGAAGAGCAGGCGCAGACGCTCGTTCGCACCGCGTTCAGCACATCAGTGCGTGAGGCGGGTGATCTCTCCGCCGGCGTGTTCGATGATCGCGGCCGGATGCTGGCGCAGGCGGTGACCGGCACGCCGGGGCACGTGAATTCGATGGCGAATGCGGTCGGGCATTTTCTCCAGGCCTATCCGCTCGCGGCCATGCGGCCGGGC
>CATPCO010000769.1 GCA_955652925.1 uncultured Xanthobacteraceae bacterium
CCTCTGGCCGCAGATCTGATGAAAGACCATACGGTAGTGGTGCCGGACCTCCGCGGCATTGGTCGCTCCTCCAAACCTGCTGGCGGCTACGACAAAAAGACTCAGGCCAAGGATATTCGTGCCGTTGTCACCTCGTTGGGATACGACAAGACGTTTGTTGTTGCTCACGACATCGGCAACATGGTTGCATACGCCTACGCCGCGACTTATCCCGATAAGGTTGAGCGGCTGGTTGTTATGGACGCGCCCATCCCCGGGATCGATCCCTGGAGCGAGATTCTGCAAAATCCAGGGGTTTGGCACTTCAACTTCCGTGGACCGGATGCGGAGCGGCTGGTGGCAGGTCGGGAGCGTATCTACTTTGACAGGATATGGAACGACTTTACCGGCGATCCGGGTGAGCCTGACGAGGCCACCAGAAATTTCTTTGCCGCCACCTACGCTCAACCAGGTGGAATGCGGGCCGGGTTCGCGCAGTTTGCCGCGTTCTCCCAAGATGCGAAGGACAACAAGGTCTTCGAACAAACGAAGCTGACTATGCCTGTGATGGCGGTAGGTGGAGAGAAATCCTTCGGTCCCCTCCAGGCTGTGATCATGCGTCATGTAGCGATCAACGTGAAAGAGGAGGTCGTCGCAGGTTCAGGACACTGGCTGATGGAAGAACGACCGGCTTACACAGTGGCGCTGATTCGTAAATTTCTCGATGGTCCGCCAGGTGCTCCTACAGTTGCAAGCAGTGCTGCCGGCGACTTACGCGAAGAACGCTTTACTCCTGCGGAGTATAAGTTTCCGCAACTGGGCAATCCGGGTACTGGAAGCTCCGGCGTCGGCGGTATCGAGACCGTTGTTCTGAAGGGCAACCCAGACCAAGCAGGCTTATATACCATCATACTTCGCGTGCCAGCACATACACGCATCGCTTCGCACTCCCATCGCGATGACATGGTTGCGACCGTGATCTTCGGCACATGGCATATCGGGTATGGCGATAAGTTTGACGAGGCGAAGCTAAAGGCCCTACCATCAGGAAGTTTTTACACCGAACCGCCCTCTCGGAATCACTTCGCAGAGACCCGTAATGAAGCTGTTGTCGTTCAGATCACCGGTTTCGGTCCATCTTCGACCGAGTACGTGGATGCCACACAGGACCGTCGTAAGCTAGGCAAGTCAAATTGAATCATCGACAACACCGAAACTAGAAAAGGTCGTTGGTCTCAACATTTGTGCCGACGAATGCGCTTGTATTGACCGGACAACCTGATTTCCGGATTGTCGGCCAACCGGAAGCGCGGAGCCCAGCTTTTTGGGTGAGGGATCAGCTACAGACCCGCATCCTCTCGGTCCAGAAATGGGGGAAACGAGGGTTCGATAATTGCGTCTTGCGAGTCCTTCAGGCGCTTCTTGTGGCCACCGCTGCCTGGAATGTCAATCAGCGTGCGCCCGTGGGTTTTATCGGATGCGAACACCTAGTCTGTCACCTTCGCGTAGGCTGTCTCAACCTGCCAAGCGCGAAGATATTTCGCCAGCAGCGGAGCCATCGCCACCGGAGCCTGTGACTTCTTTGACTTCGGCTGGCTGATGTTTCCCCTGATCCAGCGGCGCCGAACGTGAATTTGGTTGTTATCCCAATCCAAATCCTGCCATCTGAGCCCAGCGATCTCCGAATACCGTAGCCCCACCGCTCCTCACATCGAACCGGAATGTTTCCCAAGTATTTCCCTTTGCGATGCTGTACAGACAGACCGTCGATGGCAAGCGCGCACACTGCACGTTCCAGATGCCGACGTATTTCAGGACTAAGCGGGGAGTTCCGCCGCCTAATGGAGTGGCGAAAATGGAGGAGAGAGTATCAGGGCCGCGGGATTTAGGAGTGGAAATATATGATCTCTGAACCGTCGGGCGTTACTCTAAGACCCAGGTTTTTATCCGTTCTCGTATCCGTTCTACTGCACCGTCCCTTCGGCATGGGCGAAGATCGCGTCCAGCATCATCTCCTGAGCCGAGATCAACTCTTCCATTTGGGTGTAATGACCCAGCACGGTCGTGCTCTTCGCATGGCGCATGCTGCGCTGGGCCGTTTTGACATCGGTCTTCTTCTTGGTGACGAGGAATGGGGAATCATCCGGATGGACGGAACTGTCGCACAACCCTTCTTCCTCCTTGCCGAACGTTTCAAACGTGAATCCTTGCTCCTTATTTTGTTCCAGGAGATCCGAGTGGGATGCACGTTGGGGATGCTTCTGTGGTTGGATCGTCCGCACCGCCTTGCCTACATTCTGGGTGAAATTCTTGAAATTGATGGAAACGAAGGATCGGCGATTCTCGGGGTGAGGCAAGTCACTTTCCGCAAACGTCTCGAACGACCAAGGACTCAGATCGTTGAGTTCATGCAAGCACGATGTGGTCTGGCCAATCCTGGAGCGCCCTGCCGCTGCCGTCGGAGATTGAAGCGGGCCGTCGAACTGAAGCGAGTTGAAGGCCAAAATCTCCTATTCGCTCGCAATCCTGAAAATGCGAGGAAGTTTCCCCAAGTGCTTGTGAACATTCGCCAGCTTGAGGAAACGCAGAGAGCCGTGGCTCTCTTCCGCTCGACACCGCGCCACGCGTTCGAACAAATCTGAAAAAGAGGAAATTCGCCGTTGAGTTGTAGAAGCATTGGACCGCCGGTAATCAGCGCTGCGGACGCGTTGCTCGGTTCGTTTCTTGATGTAGAGTTAGGCGCCGCCCATGAATTCTTCGAGAGCAACGTCGGCGTCGGGTACTTTTGCGTCATTGAGTAGTTGATCGAGTTGGGTACGGTCCAACCGTTCCCCATTCACCACGACAGAATCGATCTTCTCCGCGTTCGAGATATCCGCCAGAGGGTCAGCATTCAGCACAACGAGATTGGCCGTGTAGCCAGGCTCGACACGACCCCACGTTTTCGAGAATCCCAGCAGGAGGGCAGGGTTGGTGGTGGCAGTTTCGAGGGCCTGCATTGGAGTCAGGCCAGCTTCAACAAACAACTTGAGTTCATCGTGCAAGCTGAAGCCTGGATACGTGTACGGGATGGTAATGTCTGTTCCAGCCAGGAGACGCACACCCAGTTTCTGCGTACGATGAACTTCTTCCAGCATCTTGGCGTACTCCCGCTTTCTCGTCGCGATATATTCCGGCGTCCGGTACTTCGTCAGCATCCCCGTTCTCTGGTGTTGGGATAGAAATCGGGCGCGTCGATAGGAAGGTGAAGGGTTACCATTCTCGCCCTTTCGGTTGCGAGGTGGGTTCACAATTTCACCGATATCACGTTTCCCGAAGCCCCCCTATAATGCCGGCCGGCCGAGTTTCTCAGGTCCGGTTTGAAGC
>CATPCO010000770.1 GCA_955652925.1 uncultured Xanthobacteraceae bacterium
CAATTCCATAGCGATCTCCCCCGACGGCAGGCGCATGGCGACGGCCTCCTGGGACCACAAGCTCCGCCTCTGGCCGATTGACGGCGAGATCCCCATTGCGGTCGGCGTGGAGCATACGGGAGTTGTTCGCTCGGTTGCCTTTTCGTCAGACGGCCGCATGATTGTGACCGCCTCCGACGATGGCTCGGTGCGGCTGTGGGACGGCCTTACCGGGGCGCATTTGCGCGAGCTTCATCGGTTTGAACACGCGGTGTGGTTTGCCCGGTTCTCGCCGGATGACCGCCAAGTCGTGGTTGCCTCGACCGACAAGGTTGCATTCATTCTGGATGCGCAAACGGGTGCCGAGATCGGGGACCTGCGCGGGCACGAGCACTATGTGACGACGGCATCCTTTTCACCCGATGGCAGGCGTCTCGTTACTTCTTCGTGGGATAAGACTGTGCGAGTTTGGGAGCCGGGCGGGGGATCGCTCCTCAAACCGCTGGCGCATGACGGCAGGGTCGCATTCGCGGCCTTCTCTCCGGACGGCAAGCGCATCGTGACGGCTTCAGACGACAAGATGGCGCGGATATGGGATGCCACGACGGGGGAGTTGATCGCTACTCTTGTGGGCCATGAGAGCTGGGTTCACTCGGCACTCTTTTCGCCGGACGGAAAACGCGTGGTGACGGCGTCTGAAGATCGGACCCTGCGGACTTGGGACAGCGAAACCGGCGCCGCAATCACCGTGTTTCGCGGCCATGGCGAACGGGTCCGCATTGCGACCTTTGCGCCCGACGGCAAGGAAGTGTGGAGCGGCGCAGGCGATAAGGTGGTACGAGCATGGAACATGCCGCCACGCTGCCAGAGCTTGATTGATCTGGCTCTGCGGCGGAAACTTCGCGGACTTAGTTCGCAAGAGCGCGACCGCTTCTTTCTCGGGGAGGAATCGGCTGGATCGTCGTTTCTTGGCCGGCCGAATCGCTCCTTCGCCACAATCCTTCCGCGCTCCGGCGACACTTGCGAATAGCCGAGATGTCCGCGGTGCAATGGATATTCTGCAGCGGCATGCCGCGCTCGGCATCGACGTGGTCCTACAATGTCGCGCGATTGTTGACGATGAAACGTCAAAATAGCGTCTGGGCAAATTTCGCGGATACGCCCGAGACTCTCGATAAACAGCTCGGCGAGGCCGAAAAGCAGCATGAGACCGTTGCCGTGTTTAAGTTTCACTCGGAACGCGTGATGCAGCTGCTTCAAGCCGGTATCGCGGTAAATGTTTTCACCTACCGCCACCCGCTTGCGGCGATCGCCTCCTGGCGTGAGATCTTTGGATTGCCGCTGGATATTGCAGTGAGGGTGACCACGGATGCCCTGCGCGACATGGATCGGTACCAACGATTGCCGGGGACACTGTTTGTTGCCATGCGCGATGTTGTCCAATCGGGCTATGCTGCGACGGAGCGAGTTGCCTCGCATTTGGGCTACTCGTCGCTTTCGCCGGAGCATATTGCAGAAGTGGCCTGCACAACGTCGACTGACCAAATGGCGAAGATGGCCGAGTCCCTGCGTGTCTCGAAAGCTCGATTGATCGACGTCGGATTTACACGCTACGACCCGGTGACGCATCTTCACGTTGGTCACATCAATCGAGGACTCGACCGGAATTACCGGCAGGATCTGACCGAGGATGAAATTGCGATCTGCCGCGCGGCGCTGCAGGCGTGGTTTCCTGCCTATGAATCTTGGTGAAGGAGATGCCTTAATGGCCGAAGAGACGACCCAGGTGTTGGCCGACTTTGCAGCAACACTGACATACGAAAGCATTCCGGGACACGTCCGCGAGTACTGCAAGGACATCCTGCTCGATACGCTGGCTTGCGCGCTGGCGGGACATCAGGGCGAGGAAACCGCGCAGATTGCGGCACTTGGCGCCCAATTGGCGCAGAGTCATGAAAGTACGGTGATCGGGGGCGAGCGCCTCTCCCTCGGCGGGGCGGTCATGCTCAATAGCTATCTCATCACCGCCGTGACCATGTGCGACGCACACCGTCCCACGCTCACTCACGTCACACCCGAAGTGGTTCCCCCAGCGCTCGCCATTGCCGAGCGGGACGCGCTTGCGGGTCGCGATCTGCTGGTGGCGCTCGCCGCCGGGTTCGAAATCACCACCCGGGTTGGGGTGGGAAGTGACTATCCCGCCTTTCGCGCCCGTGGCTGGCATGGACCCGGTGTGTTCGGGCCGTTCGGGAGCGCCGCGGCGGTAGGCCGGCTCCTGCGAGTTGATGCCGAAACCATGGCACGGGCCTTCGGGCTCGCAGGCAGTCAGGCGGCCGGCACGTTTGCAGCCTGGGGCACCCCGACCGTCAAATTTCATCAGTGCCGTGGCGCCTTCTCCGGCATCCTGGCGGCCCTTCTCGCCCAGCAGGAATTTTCAGCCACGCCTGAATTTCTCACCGCTTCCGACGGCGGCCTTTATCGCACCTATTCCAATGGCGGACGGCCACAAGATGCAATTGCCGGTCTCGGGGAACGCTGGGAGCTCGAGCAGATTGCGCTGCGCCCATGGCCCTCCGCATCCTCGATCCAGGGCATGATCACGGCGTTATTCGACATCGTCGAGCAAAACAGGATCGATCCCGTTGCGGTTAGGAAGGTAGACATCGCGCTCAGCCCGTCGGTTTTCGATCTGCACGGCGGCTTTGCACGCTACAGGGCAAAATTCGAAGCGCTCCTTTCAGCCCATTATGTCGCGAGCATCGTTCTCCACGACCGCGAATTGACGCTCGCGCAATTTGAGCCCGCGCGCTACGACCATCCGAAGCTGCGCAAATTTGTCGAGCGCATTGCGGTCAGCCCGGATCCCGCCTTGGCGGGCGTGCAGGCTCGTGTTGATGTTGAAATGACAGACGGGACGACCTTATCGGCGCGATGCGATCATCCCCGAGGGTCGCCGGAAAACCG
>CATPCO010000771.1 GCA_955652925.1 uncultured Xanthobacteraceae bacterium
CGATCGTGCTGGTCGAGCAGAACATCAAGCTCACGCTCGATCTTGCCGACGAGATCGTGATCATCAATACCGGCAACGTCGTCTTCCGGGGCGCCGCGAGCGAGATCAGGCTCGACGACGCCATGGTATCGCAGCACCTCGGAGTTTTCTGATGATGGAGTGGCGGCAAGTAAGGCGGATCAGCGTAGCGTAATCCGCCGCACATCGAGCAAGGCGGCGGGTTACGGCGATGACGCCTAACCTATCCCGCCCCACGCAGGAGAGAGATCGCATGCCCGAGCAATGGAACAAATACGATCGCACGGCCGCGCGCAGGCACGGCAAGCCCGGACGCGAGATGAGGCCTACGAGCACCACCATCGACATCCATTCCCACGTGGCGGTTCCGCAGGCGGCCGCGTTCGTAAAGCCGCATCTCGATGCCACGACAATCCCGCTCGGCCATTTTGCCGACGCCGCGACGAAGGCATTGAGCCAGAAGCAGGACGAGGATGTCCGTTCGCGGATCACCGGCTACGACCAACGGCTCGCGGACCTCGACGCCATGGGCATCGATCTGCAGCTCGTCCTGCCGCCGCCGAACCAATGCTACTACACCGTGCCGCTCGATGTTGCGGTCAAGGCCGCTCAGATGGTCAACGATGGGCTTGCGGAATACGTCGCCAAGAAGCCCGATCGATTCCTCGCGCTCGGCAGCGTGCCGATGATCGACGGCGCGGAAGCCGCGAAGGAGCTCGATCGCTGCATGAAAAAGCTTGGCATGAAGGGAGCGGAAATCCTCACCAACGTGGCCGGCCGCGAGCTTTCTGATCCCGTCCATGCGCCGTTCTGGCAAAAGGCGGAAGAGCTTGGCGCCCTCATCATCATTCATCCCAATGGCTTCACGCATGCACAACGGCTGACCCGGTTTTATTTCAACAACGTGATCGGCAACCCGCTCGAAACCGCCATCGCGCTGCATTATTTGATCTTCGACGGCGTGCTCGAACGCCATCCCAATCTGAAAATTCTCGCGGTGCACGGAGGCGGCTACCTGCCGGCCTATAGCGGCCGCATCGACCACGCCTGGGGGGCGCGCTCAGACTCGCATGGCGATCTGCCGCAACCGCCCACCTTCTATCTCAGGAAGATCTATGTCGACACCGTGGTGTTCACGCCGCACCAGCTTCTCGCGCTGGTGCAGCTCTTCGGCGGCGACCACGTCATCATGGGAACAGATTATCCCTTCGACATGGCGGAATACGATCCCATCGGCCATGTCGTTTCCGTGCAACAGCTCGATCCCTCCAAGATTGCCGCTATCGCCGGCGGCAATGCGAAGCAGCTGCTGGGGCTGTAATCGACGTGATCCTTGTTGCCATTGACATCGGCGGGACCTTCACCGATCTCATCGGGTTCGATGACGCCGCCGGGACATTCGTGCAGGCGAAAAGCCTCAGCACGCCAAGCCACCTGGCGCAGGGCGTCATCGACTGCATGCGCAAGAGCGGGCTTGCAGCCTCCACGATAGACGAGCTGATCCACGGCTCGACCACTGCCATCAACACGCTGATCGAGAGAACGGGCGCAAAAACCGGCCTGATCGTCACCGCTGGAACGCGTGACGTCTACATCATCGGCCGCGGCAATCGCCCGGAAGCCTACAATCTTTTCTTTCATCGCCACCGGCCGCTGGTCGCGCGCCATCTCACGCGCGAAGTGAGCGAGCGTCTCTTGAGCTCCGGCGCCGTGCACGTCCCACTCGACCGCGACAGCGTGGCCGAGGCTTGCCGCGCGCTTGCGTCCGAGGGCGTCGAAGCGGTCGCGGTCTGCTTTCTTCACTCCTATGCCAATCCGGAGCACGAGCGCATCGCGGGTGAGATGATCCGCGCGAGCATGCCCGCCGTTTACCTCTCGCTCTCGCACGACATCCTGCGCGAGTACCGCGAGTTCGAGCGCGTCTCCACCACGGTGGTGAACGCCTATATCGGCCCCAAGGTCGGCGGCTACGTGAACAGCCTGCAATCCAATCTCGATGCGATCGGCTTTCGCGGCGCGCTCTCGATCATGCGCTCGAACGGCGGCGTCATGACGCCCGAAGTGGCGACGCAACGGCCCGCAGCGATGATGGAATCAGGACCGGTCGGCGGCATTATCGCTTCGGCGCGGGTCGGACGCGCGCTCGGCTTTCCCAATGTCATCTCCTTCGACATGGGCGGCACGACCGCCAAGGCGAGCCTTGTCCGCGATGGCGAGCCCACCATGGCGCCGGGCTACTACGTCGGCGGCTATGCCAGCGGACATCCCGTGATGCTGCCGATGATCGATGTGGTCGAGGTCGGTGCGGGCGGAGGCTCCATTGCCTGGATCGACGATGTGGGCGCGCTCAAGGTCGGCCCACAGAGTGCGGGCGCCGATCCCGGCCCGATCTGCTATCGCAGTGGCGGCAGCGAGCCCACCATTACCGATGCCAATGTCGTGCTCGGGCGCATCGACCCCGACAATTTTCTGGGCGGAGAGATGCAGCTCGATGCCGCAGCGGCCAGCCGCGGGATCGAGGAGAAAATCGGGCGTCCCTTGCATATGGATACCGTCCAGGCGGCGCAGGCCATTGTCGAAATCGCCATTGCCAAAATGTCGCTCGCGGTGCGGGAAGTCTCGGTCGCGAAGGGCTATGACCCCCGCGACTTTGCGCTTGTTGCCTCCGGCGGGGCAGGCCCCCTGCATGTCAATGCGATTGCACGCGAGCTGCATATTCCCAAAGTCATTGTGCCGCTGTTTCCCTCGCATTTTTCAGCACTGGGCATGCTGCTCGCAGACGAGCGGCACGATTTCATTCGTACCCACTATTGCGATCTGGCAACGCTCGATTTCACCACGCTTGTGCAGATTGCGCATGGGATGGCCGTGGAAGCCAGTACTGCGCTTCGCCATAGCAGCTGCGCCGAGCAACAAATCCATCTCGACTTGCGCTATGTCGGGCAGGAATTCACGCTGCAAGTTCCAGTAAGCCTGCAACAACTCAAGAGCGCGGACCGCAAGGCCATCAGGACCGCATTCGATTCACTCTACGAGCAACGGTACGCCTACCATTCCTCCGATGAACCCGTTGAAATGGTCAATATCCGTCTCGTCATTGTCGGCAAGCGCCCAAAGCAGGTGTTCCCCAAGCTCTTCGGGGGGAAAAGCGCGAACGCGTCGCAGCAGCGCAAGGTCTATTTCAGCGATCCATACAAGCCGGTTACCTCCCCGCTCTATCAGCGCGTGGCACTCGCGACGGGAAGCCGCATTGACGGCCCCGCGCTCATTCAAGAGCACGGAACGACCACCGTCTTGTTCGAGAACGACATCTGCGATGTCGCGACATCGGGCGAGTTGATCATCACGGTTGGAGACGCGTAATGGCGAAGCTCGATCCGGTCACGCTCGAAGTGATCCGCAATGCACTGCCGGCCGTCGCCAATGAGATGGCGGTCGATCTCCAGCGCACCTCCTACAATATGATGATCTACGAGGTGCGCGATTTCTGCACGGCGCTTGTCAACACGGCGGGCGAATTGATCTGTCAGAACGTCGGCGGAGTGTCGCATTTCGTGGCCGACCTCGGCGTCATCATCACCGACGGCATGCAACGCTACGGCAAGGACGGCTTTGCTCCGGGAGATGTCATCATCACCAATCATCAGGCCGTCGCCGGGCAGCATCTCAACAACATTGTCGTATACACGCCCTATTTCTACCGCGGCGAGCTCCTGATGTTCGCCATGGTGCGCGCGCATTGGATCGACGTCGGCGGGATGAGCACGGGCTTTGGCGCGGGTCCGACGGTGGCCGATCCCTGGATAGAGGGCCTGCAGCTCGATCAGCTCAAGATCTACGAAGCCGGCAAGCTCAATGAAACGCTCTACCGCGTGCTCAAGGACAACATCCGTTTTCCGGAATCCTCGCTTGGCGATATGAAGTCGCAGATGGCCGCGTGCCGGCTCGCCGCGCGACGGATGGACGAGTTGTTCGACAAGTATGGCCGCGACACCATGCTCACGGCCATCGCGCAGATCTTCGACGAGACCGAGAGCAAATGCCGCAACGTTGTGTCGAAGCTCGCGAACGGCGTCTACGAGGCTAGCGCCGCGCTCGATGACGACCGGGTAACCCTCGGCGAGCCGGTTCCAATCCACGCCAAGGTGATCATCGAGAACGGCGCCATGACGATTGATCTCTCGGGTTGCTCGCAGGAGCGCCGCGCCGCCATCAATTCGCGCACGCTTGCAGGCGCTCGCGTTGCTTACAAGGCGCTCACTGGTCCGCTTGATCCCGTCAACGAAGGCTCCTTTCGCGCGCTCACGGTGATCATTCCGGAAGGCACTATCATGATGGCGCGTTTTCCCGCCCCGATGGCCAACTGGAGCATGATCGTGCCGATGGTGGTCGACACGATCGTCGCCGCGCTCGCACCTGCCATGCCGGAGCGCGTACCGGCCGGGCATCATGGGCTGCTCGGCGGCGCGGTGGTGTTTTTCGGCATACATCCCAGGACCCGACGGCGGTTCGTGGTGCAAAGCATTGAAGGCGGCGGCTGGGGCGGGCGGCCGTTCGAGGACGGCGAATCCGGGACCGTTTCGGTCTGCCAGGGCGATGTGCGCAACGGCTCGATCGAAGGCATCGAGCTCAAATGTCCGGTCCTGGTGGAGAGCCGGGAGTTGCGCACCGACTCCGGCGGCGCCGGCAAATATCGCGGCGGGCTCGGCATTGATCTGCGCGTGCGCAATCTGGTCGAAGGCAAATGGAATTTCGAGTTGGTGCGCCGCAATCAATGCCCACCCTGGGGGCTGTGGGACGGCAAGCCTGGCGAGGTCGGGATTTATCTCCTGCGCGAACCGCAGGCGAAGGAATTCCGCGGCATGGGCGGCGCGCATCATC
>CATPCO010000772.1 GCA_955652925.1 uncultured Xanthobacteraceae bacterium
AGCCGCCCGATTGTTGTCGGATCAACAGCATAGGATCGCGCGATATCGGCCTGCAAATCCTTAATTCCCGCCTCGCGCTATTGCGTCGCGTTGCTGGCAAAGCTTGCGCGAAAACATCGCGCTGGGGCCGGAGACGGCCCCAACGATGGGGATACCGGTGTTGCTCAGTGCACCCCGCAGAGCGAAGCGATGACGCCCGGATCAGTCCGAAGCATCGGCGCGCCTTTGCGACCGCATAAATCAATTTTCCGTGCTATCATTGCGTTCGCCATAGATGGCGCGATTTCGGCGGCGAAATTCGGGCGCATCTTTCGGGCGATGGCGGTTCGCGGGAGGAAGCATGCGATCGATCCTCAACGCGGGTTTGGCGGCCGCTGTCGGGACTTTCCTCTGTTTCGGCCTTTCATCTGCGTTGGCCCAAAAGTCGAACCAGGCAAATAAACTCGAAGATAAATTTCTAAAACTCTACGACGCAGGACGATATGCGGACGCTATTCCGATCGCACAGCGGGTATTGACTATTCGTGAAAAGGCCCTTGGCCGCAATCACCCGGATGTCGCAAGTGCATTGGACAATCTGGCTAATCTGTATCGCTTACAAGGCCGCTACACCGATGCCGAGCCCTTGTTACAGCGCTCATTGGCGATACGCGAACAGGCGCTGGGCCACGATGATCCCGATATTGCAGGGTCGCTGCTGAATCTGGCTGCGCTGTATTTAGATCAAAGCCGTTACGCGGACGCCGAGCCTTTGCTTCAGCAATCGTTGGCAATATGGGAAAAGGCGTTCGGTCGCGATCATCCTGACGTTGCTCTGGCCCTAAACAATCTGGCTTCGCTGTATGTGAACGAAGGCCGCTATGCAGATGCCGAGCCTTTGCTACAGCAATCATTGTCAATTAACGAGAAAGCACTCGGTGGCGATCATCCCAATGTCGCTGATTCGTTGGGTAATCTGGCTGTGGTGTATTGGAATCAGGGCCGTTACTCCGAAGCTGAGCCTTTGTTACAACGTTCATTGACCATTCGCATAAAGACGCTTGGTCCCGATCATCCCGCTATTGCCAATGCGCTGAACAATCTGGCTTTGCTGTATAAGCAGCAGGGCCGCTATGCCGATGCCGTGCCTTTGTTAGAGCGCACAATAGCGATACGCGAAAAAGCGCTCGGCCGCGATCATCCCGATGTCGCAGAGTCCCTAAATAATTTGGCCGGGTTACATGTCGACCAAGTTGACCCTGAGCCTTTGTTACGTCGTTCATTGGCAATTCGTGAAAAGGTGTTCGGGCGCGACCATCCCGATGTCGCAGAGTCGCTGAACAATCTGGCCGCACTATATGAAGATCGTGGTCGTCTCACCAGCGCTGAGCCATTGTACAAGCGATCACTGGTGATACGTGAAAAACTCGGCCGTAACCATCCCGAAGTCGCGGCATCGCTAAATCGTCTGGCCGGGCTGTATCAAAAGCAAGGGCGCGTAGCGGACGCTCTGCCCATCATTAGTCAAACCATATTGCAGCGCACTGCAGACAAGACTGTCGCGTTTCCTGTGCTTCACGACGCGCGGGGGCAGAACCTTCTGGGACCCGAGCAAGCGCTTATGGACAGTTTCGAAATTGTCCAGCGCGCTTGGGCTTCCGCAGCAGCGACTGCCGTTTCCAAGCTCGCTGCACGCTTTGCCGCGGGCAACGATGAGCTGGCGCAGCTCGTTCGTGAGGATCAGGATTTGATCGCTGAGGCGGAAAGCCTGAACAAAACGGTGGTTGCCTTTTTCTCGGCATCACCAGCGGAACGGTCCGCGAAAGTCGAGAAGCAGCTTCGCGAACGAATCGAAGGGGTCAAGGTCGCACGTGACCGGCTGCAACAAACCTTCAATGAGCGCTTTCCCGAATACATCGCATTGTCCAAGCCACAACCGGTGTCGCTGACGGAGACACAAGGACTCATCGCCGATGATGAGGCGTTGCTGGTGTTCGATTTTGACATCAAGAGCTATGCCTGGATCATCACGCGAGATGGCGCAGATTGGGCAGAACTGAAGATTTCATCCCGCGACCTCGGCGAGCAGGTACGCGCCTTACGGGCATGGGTCGTTGATCCGCGCCAGCGGTTCGATGCCGCGCTCGCCTATAAAATTTATCAGGAGACCTTCGCCGCATTTGGCGAAAAGATCGCCGCTAAGAAGCGGCTTTCGATCGTTACGAATGGCGCATTGACCAGCCTGCCGCCGCAGCTCCTCATTACGAAGGATGCCAGCGGCAAGAGCCTCAAGGAGATGGACTGGCTCATCCGCTCGCATGCGATCACGGTCCTGCCCTCGGTTGCGAGCCTCAAAATCCTGCGCAGTGGCTCGCAAACATCTTCGGCGCGCAAGCCGATAATCGCATTCGCCGATCCCGTATTCTCGAAAGCCCCTCGCGCGCAGCAGCTCGCAATGCGCAGCATAACCAGCTTCTATCGCGGCACGCAGGTCGATGTCGCCGCCATCGGCGAATATCTCCCGCAATTGCCGGGAACGCGCAAGGAAGCGCAGCAAATCGCCGAAGACCTCAAGGCCGATCCGGCCGACATCAGACTCGGCCTGGCTGCAACCGAAGCCGCCGTCAAACAAGCCAAGCTCGATCAATATCGCGTCGTCTATTTCGCCACGCATGGATTGGTCGCGGGCGATCTCGAAGCGTTTGCCAAGGATAAGGCCGAACCTGCTTTGGCGCTCTCCATTCCGGAGAAGCCCAATGATTTCGACGACGGGCTTTTAACTGCGAGCGAGATCGCGCAACTAAAGTTAGACGCTGATTGGGCCGTTTTGTCCGCCTGCAATACGGCGGCGGAAGACAAGCCTGGCGCGGAAGCCTTGTCGGGCCTTGCCCGCGCATTCTTTTATGCAGGCGCGCGATCATTGATCGTCTCGCATTGGGCCGTCAGCGATGAGGCGGCGGCGCGGCTGATGATAGGAACGTTCCGCGCAAGCGCGCGCGATCCACAGCTCTCCCATGCGGAGGCGCTGCGGCAATCGATGCTAGCCA
>CATPCO010000773.1 GCA_955652925.1 uncultured Xanthobacteraceae bacterium
AGCGAATGGCCCCGGGCGGGGAAGACGCGTGCTATGGCGCTCCTCGCCGCGAAAGTCATTGCTGGTTTGTGGTGATCGGCAGCGATGCCGCCAAAATGTTTGCCAAGCTCTGTGGCGTTGATCTCTCGTCCGGCCGTTTCGCAATTGGCCAGATTGCGCAGACCAGCGTTGCGCGCCTCAATGCCATTGTCATCCGGCAGGACCTTGGCGGCGTGCTCGCGTTCTTCTTGTTGGCCGAGAGCGCAAGCGCCGAATATTTGTGGGACTGCTTGCTCGACACCATGGCGGAGTTCGCAGGCGCGGCTTGCGGCGCGGATGCTATTCTGGACCTGGTCCGCCTGCCCCGGACGTCAATTGCGCGATGATCAGCCTTTCCGGCAAAGCCGCCGCGATCGGCGGCCGCATGCTCGACGGCGCGGCACGCGCGGTCATCGCGCTGTTTTTTCGGCAGCTGGTATCCGCGGCCGGCGCCGTTCCTCGGCGGAGTTGGTGGCAGGCGTTGCTCATCCGCCGAGCATCACGCATCGGCGGCTAGACCGTGTGTCAATCAGTTGAGATCAGAACTGGCGGCAAGCTCGGTCGGCTCCCTCTCCCCGTCCAAGCGGCGGGGAGAGGGAGCGACCGACTTTGCCGCGCGGTTGTGCATCAACTTTACCGGAACGCGCTCTAGCGACATTGTATGCCGTGTGACAGGTATTACCCGTCAGCATGTTGGTATTACTCAACCGACCTGTTGCTGGCTCGCCGCCGGTTCCTCGCCGACATAGGCGCTGATCACGGCGGGCAGCTGTTTGATCTCGTCCGGCGATCCGCTTGCGATGCATTCGCCGATATTGAGCACATGCACACGGTCGGCAAGATCGCTCACCATCTGCAAATCGTGCTCGATCCAGAGAATTGAGACCTTCCAATCGAAGCGTAGCCGAAGGATGAAGCGGGCGAGATCCTCCTTCTCGTCGCGGGTGAGGCCGCTGCCGGGCTCATCCAGCAGCAGCAGTTTCGGATCGGCCGCCATGGCGCGCGCAAATCCCACGATCTTCTGCTGGCCATAGGGCAGGTCGTGCGCGCGCACGTGGCGCAACGGCCAGAGCTCGAAGAAATCGATCACCTTTTCGACCGCTTCACGCTCGGCGATTTCGCGCCTTCGCGCCGGCCCGAAAAATATCGCGGCGCTCAGCACATTGCCGCGAAAACGGGGTTCGCGCGCAACGAGCAGATTCTCGATCACGGTGAGGGAGGGAAACAGCTCCAGGTTCTGGAAGCTGCGCGCAATACCAAGGCGGGCGATCTCGTGCGGCGGGCGGCCGATGAGATCATGGCCGTCAAAGCAGATACCGCCGCCCTGTGCGCGATAGATGCCGCTGATGCAATTGAGGAGCGCCGTCTTGCCGGCGCCGTTAGGGCCTATCAATGCGGTGATCTTCCCGCGCAATGCACCGAGCGTCACATTGCGCAGCACGTCAAGCCCGCCAAAGCTGAGTGAAAGCTTCTCGACCTCGAGGATGCAATCCATCGGCTAATGCCAGCGACGGATGCGACGATATTGCTTGACCTTGCGATATCCGCGCTCCCGGTCTTGTGTTTGCCCGAGATAGAATTCTTTCACATCGCCGTGGGAAAGCAGCTCTTCGCGCGTGCCGGCGAATACGACCCGGCCGTTTTCCAGGATGTAGCCGTGATCGGCGATGGCAAGCACGCCGGCAACATCCTGATCCACGATCAACATGGTCAATCCAAGCTCGCGATTGAGTTCCGCCAGCATCGCGAACAGCTGGCGGCGCAGAATAGGCGCGAGGCCGAGCGACGCTTCGTCGACGATCAGAAGGCGGGGGGAGGAGAGGAGACAGGCGCCGATCGCCAGCATCTGCCGCTCGCCACCGGAGAGAAGCACCGCATCATGGTCGATGCGGCGCGCCAGCGCGGGAAACAGCGTGAGGATGTCGTCGATGGAGCGGTATCGGCGGCAACGCGCCGCCTCGTCGTTGCCGGAGCGCGCTGCGATCAGCGCGACCGCAAGGTTCTCCCGCACAGTCAACGTGTCGAAGACCTTGTCGCGCTCGGGCACGACCGCGATGCCGAGCCATGCGGTGGCAAACGGGCGCATGCCCAGGATGGAATTGCCCGCAAACCGCAGTCGGCCATCGGTGATGTGCACGTTTTCAGTCGGCAAGAAGCCGGAGATCGCGCGGATGGTCGTGGTCTTGCCGGCGCCGTTGAGCCCCAGGAGGCCGACAATGCGGCCCTCCTCGACGAAGAATGAAACGCCCTGGATGGCGCGAATGGCATGTCCGTAGACGACTTCCAGCCCCTCCACTTCGAGCAGCGGGATCATCGTGCGGCACGGGCTGCGGCGCGGTATTGGAACGGCCAGTTGGAGGCCGCCAGGCGCGCGCGCCGCCAGATTTCCGCAAGGCCGCGCGGCTCGAGCAACAGGAAAGCGACGATCAGCGTGCCGAACGCGATTTGATGAATGCCGGCCAGGATGTTCGGGCGGAATTTTAGATCAGCGATAACAAAGAGCTGGTCGAGCACGTAGGGCAGCAATGTGATGAACACCGCGCCGAGCACCGAGCCCAGCACCGCGCCGATGCCGCCGACGATGATCATGGCCAGATAGGCAATCGCCAGGGCGAAGCTGTAGCTCTCGAACGAGACGGTGCCGACATAATAAGCCGAGAGAGCCCCGGCAAAGGCGGTGACAGCCGAGGTGACGGTGAACGCGGATATTTTTGCCTGTTTCACAGATACGCCGAGTGCCTCGGCGGCGACATCATGCTCGCCGACGGCGATCCAGCGCCGGCCGATGAAGCCGCGCAGGAGATTGAGCGCGCCCACAACGACCAATGCCGCGATAGCAAGCAGGAAGTAATACCATTGGGTTGGCGTGCGCAGTTGCAACCCTGCGAGGCTTGCCAGCGGAAGAAGGATGCCCGATGAATCCAGAAATACGGCCTGAACAAACGAGAAAAATGTAACGACCGCGAAATGCAGGACGAGCGTTGTTACCGCAACATAAAGCGCCCGCAGGCGCAGGGATAGCAGTGCAACAATGCAACCGACAATGCCGCCCGCAAGCGCGGCGCAGGCGAGCGCCAGCGGGAAGGGGACATTGTATGCGCGCTGCATGAGACCTGCGGCAAAGGCGCCGATTCCGAGAAAGGCGGCTTGGCCAAGCGATACGAGTCGTGCATTGCCGGTGAGGAGATTGAGCGCGACCGCCCCGATGACGGCAATCAGACAGCCATTTGCAAGATGAATCCAGAATGGCGGCAGAACAGCCGGCAGCGCCAGCAATACGAACAGGCCAACAAATACGGATGACCATTGCGCCCGACCGCGCCGCAGCGCGAAGGTCCGCCCGGCGCTGATGGGAAGTGAGGAGGGATTTCGCGGCGCTCGGGGCGTGATCATCATACGCGCCTGAGCTCCTCGACCGTTCCAAACAAGCCCCATGGCCGAACGATGAGGATGGCCAAGAGGATTACGACCGGCGCGATCAGCACATAACGCGGATCAAGATAGAGCGCGGTGAAGTTCTCGGTCAGAGCAACGATCAGCGCGGCCAACACCACGCCCTTGATGCTGTCCATGCCGCCGATCAGACAGGCAATGAGAGCGCTGACGCCGATGACCGATGCCGATAATGCAATCAAGGCGCGCTCGCCATGCAGAATGCCGGCGAGCCCAATTGCGAGCATTCCGAGCATCCAACTCAGCGCGACCGTTCGGTCCACGTTGAGCCCGCGTTGGGCGCTGAGCATCACCCGCTCGGCAACCGCACGCATCTGCAGCCCGAGATTGGTCAGGCGATAAACCAGCGTGATGATCGTAACGCAAAGCCAGGCACCAACTGCGGCAACCACGTCGGGTGTGGGCAAGCGCACGGAGCCGATGGTCGTGAATGCAGGCAGCCCGCTCGGAATAGCGACCATCCCGCCGCCGAACAGCACAATCATCAGGCCGTTGAGGATGGTTCCGATGCCGACGGTGAGGATAAGGCCGACATGGGGCGGCTCGCCCATCACCCGCCGGATCGCGAGCCAGAAGATTGCAAGCCCGAGCGCCATTGCCGCGGCCGCTGCAAGCGCCACGGCGATGAGAAACGGCAGCCCGTCGGCGACAGCGAGAGCACCGACGTAACCAATAAACATCGCGATCTCCCCGCCGGCAATGTTGAGGATGCGGCTCGTGCGATAAACGAGCACGATGCCGAGCCCCAGCAGCGCGTAGATCCCCCAGCTCGCGAGTACCGTCAGAGCAAACGCCGCCACTTGTTGTTTCCAACGTTTCAATCATGGGCGTCATTCCCCGGGACCGAGCGCAGCGAGGGAGCCGGGGAAGCCAGTAACCACAGCGGTCGCCAGTTGCAACGAACTGAGATTACTGGATTCCGGGCTCGCCGCCGATCTCGGGTGGATCCGAGATTCGGCGGCGCCCCGGAATGACGGTGCCGGTTTTACTGCTTGCGTAGTGTCGGGGTGGAGGAGGCCTCCTGCCACTCCGACACTGGCTCGAACTTCTTGTTGCCGGCATTGTACTGATAGACCCGCCACCAGGTCGTGCCGTAGTGGTCCGTGGGTGAGAACTGGATCGGTCCTCCCATCAGTGCGCCCATATCGACCTTGATGTGCTCGATCACTGAATTGAACTTGTCGCCGGTGCACGGATAACCGCACTGACGCAGCGACGCTTCCATCAAGGTGCCCAGCGCCCAACCCATGATGGTCGTGGTCG
>CATPCO010000774.1 GCA_955652925.1 uncultured Xanthobacteraceae bacterium
ACTCTCATCGCACCCCCTCCCTCGCCAACACTCCCGCTCTTTGCCCCGCGGTTCAGGAGTACATGTCGACGTTTCGAAGCGAACCACCCCGCCCTTCTCGCTGCGAAAAGCGAGAAAGAAACACAATCCGGCAGGTCGATTTATTTGCGTAGTGTCAAACGGCAACAGCCGCGGCTAACCCGACTTTATCCACAAAGTTATCAACGTCCAAATCAGAGGCTTGACAGGGGCGGGGTTTTGGGGCAGCCGCCAGTGATCTTACCTGTCGAACTTTTCCGGCCGGAAAAACACATCGACACGCAGGCCGATGACCAGCAAACCGCCATCGGCCAGATCGATCAGGACCTCCATGACTTCTACATCGTTGCTCTTTTGTGGTCCGCGCTGGCCGATGCGGCCTGCGCCCACGATCGGGGCTATGGCGGAAACCCTGCCTTCGAAGTCGCGACCCGGAAAGGCATCTGCGCGCACGACCGCCCGCTGGCCAATCGCGACCTTGCCGATGTCGCGCTCATCGACCTCTGCTCGAACGCGAAGAAGCGACCGATTCCCCAGCACCACCAGGGGCTCTGGCGATGAGGGACTGGCGATTTCGCCGATTTTGGCCTGGACCTGCAGCACGGTTCCTGCGATCGGCGCGCGAATTCTCGTCTTCTCCAGAGCTTCCTGAGCAATCGTCCATTGCGCGCGGGAGACAGCCAGCGCGGCTTCCGTCCGGCTCGGCAATGGAGCATCCGGCCCGGCCTTGAGCTTCTGCAGCCGGACGCGCTGCTGATCGAGCCTCTCTTGGGCGCGCGCCCATGCCGAGCGGGCGTCCGCAACGTCGGCTTCCGATGCAGTACCCGCCCGTCTCGCGGCAACCACTCGGTCGAGCGCCGCGCGAGCGGCCGCGACTGCCCGTTCGGAAGCGGAAACCTCATCGGCGGCCTTCACCTGCTCCGCTGACGGTTGGGCCGTATCGTCGCGCGCGCGTCTGCTGTCCTCAACCTGCGCCTCGGCCAAGGCCAGGCGTGCCAGGGCTTCGCGGTCATCCAGTCGAACGAGCAGATCCCCGGCCGCAACCGTGTCATTCATTCCAACCAGAACCTCGGCAATCGTGGCCAAAACGGCCGAAGAGATCCTGATCTCACGCGAGGATGATTCAACGCGTCCAGGCGCGGCGGTCTCCCAGCGCTTCTCGGCCGGAGCGGCACGGGCTGAGCCCGTTGCAGCGATCGATTCAGACAAGCTGCCCGGCGCATATCCGAGCCGGCCCGCACCGCTGCCTGCCAGCATGGCCAGCAGCAACCAAAGGATCTTCCGCTTTGGTCTTCGCATCGCAATCGCCATCAAATGAACTAGTTGAGTCGCCTGGTCCTCGCCTCGTCGGCCACGAGCAGTCCGTCTTCAATGCGCAATATACGATCGGCGAACGGCTCTATCCGCGGATCGTGAGTCACCACAAACACCGCACGTGCAGGATCCTTTGCAATATCCGCCAGCAAGCCCATGATCGCAAGACCATTCTCTCGATCGAGCGCGGCAGTTGGTTCGTCTGCAAGGACCACGGAAGGAGCTCCCACGACAGCGCGCGCGATCGCGACGCGCTGCTGCTCGCCACCGCTGAGATCGCGCGGAAACGAATTGAACTTGTGCGAAAGGCCGACCGCGATCAAAGCTTGCTGTGCCTTGTCCAGTGCGTCCAGCGAGCGCTCGCCGCGCACATCCAATGGCAGACGCGCATTCTCTTCCGCCGTGAGGGTCGGAAACAAGTGATAGGATTGGAAAATAAATCCGATGTTTTGCCGCCGCACCTTCGCCAGCTCTTCAGGCCGCAGACCTGTAATCGTACGCCCGGAAACTCGAACCAATCCGGCGGTGGGCGAAAGCATGCATCCCAGCACCGACAGCAGAGTCGTTTTGCCGCTGCCGGATGGCCCCATCAGAAGCGTCAATTCGCCACCTTTTAGCGATACGCTTACGCCTTTCAGGGCTAATACCTGGCCGGCTCCCTCGCCGAGTGATTTTACCACATCGATGGCTTCCATCACGATTGGCTTCATCGGTTGAATACAACCGCGGGATCGATGCGGGTCACCTTGATAATTGCCGAAATCGCAGACAGCGCGCACATCACTACCGTGAGCACGAACAAGCCGAGCGTAAGGTTTGGTGTCATGATGACCGGCAAGGCAGCATTCTTTGTCGCCCGCACGATCAGCAAGCCCAATACCGCAGCAATCGAAAACCCGATGAGTGCACTCAAAAAAGCCTGGCAGAGAATCACCTGGTGGATATAGAAGGCAGACGATCCGATCGCGCGCAAGGTCGCAAACTCGTTGAGATGGTCCTTGGTGCTCGAATAGAGCGTCTGCGCGACGATGACCGTGCCCACAATGACCCCGAGAATGGCCCCGCCGATGAGCGCGGCGCCAGCTCCCGTCCCATAGAGCCATTGGGAAAGACTGCGGGAGCGAAATTCCTGGGGAGTGATGACTTCGGCGTCGTTGAGATTGCGGCTGAGATCGGCGCGAATGGCTGCGATATCGGCGCCGGGTGAGACTTGGACAAGAAAGTACGTGTTGCTGTCGCCCGAGGGTGCACGCAGAAATGTCCTCGCCCGCTCCCGGGTTGTGAAAACAAACGGCGCCGTCGTGAACGAGCGAATCAAGTTGGTGAGCGCCACCACTCGGACCCTTTGACCGCTAATTTCCGCTTGCTGGCCAATGTAGGAAATGCCTAGCCGCGTAAAATATGAACGATCGACGATCACTCCGTTGGGAGTTAGAAGATCGTCAACGCCTCCCTCGATCAAATTCCATGGTTGAAGTCCAACCTTGCCGGGATCGAATCCGACGGTGAAAATGATAGTCGTTCCGCCGTCCGGCTTGTGCCAAGTCGCATAGCCAGTGACGAGGGGAACGACGTCGGCGATTCCGGGAATGGCCAATGCATGAAAGCGCTCCTGACCGTCCAACAAGTTGGTATCTTCGAAGCTCTTCGCGCCCGTTGGCACGATCCAAAGATCGGCACGCGCCCGCTCAATCGTTGCCGTGATCATGCGCTGGCAGCTGACAAACAATCCGAGTTGCACCGTCACCAAAACCACTGAGAAGACGATTCCGACGATGGTGGCAACAAATCGAATTCTGTCATGAAATAGATTACGAGACGCCAGTATCAGGATTAACGGTATTCGGAGGATCTTGCGGCGGCCCTTGCGTATGCCGTGCTGATGAGCCGTATCATGCATCGATGTAGTTCGCTTTGACGTTCTATCCCGCCCGCCTGGGACAGGCCGGATTGGCTCGGTCCTCGCTGGCTCAGGTCTTTATAGCATTTTTAGCATGCAATTTGCGGCGAGATCGTGCCATCTGGCCCTTTCCGCTGTGAGTGGGAGGGCCGCCGGGCTAACGGCGCGATCTGCACGCCGCCGCAGCTGATAGCGTCTCCGGTGGAGCGGTTTGTTGAATGCGCCGGAAGCAGCCCCGCAGGATCGAGCAGTTGAGAGCCGGAAACTCGTACAGCGCGGCGCGCATGTTCGATCCGGCATTTTTAAGTCGCCGCCGAAGGGTGATACCCGAACCGGTGCATGTACCAATGCCAGCGTCGGTACACCTCTGCCCTCTGGCGGGCTGAGATATGGTGTTGATTGGTTTTGTATCCGTCGAGTGCACGCACATACGCTTCGAGCCTTGGCCGAATTTCCCCGAATGAGCCGAATTGAAGCTGGCTATACATTCGAGCCAGTTCCTCGATTGGCGTCCGAACAAGATCTTCGTATCGAACTTGGTAGAAATTGCATGCCGGAATTTCCGCGATTTCCCGGAAGAAATTGCGATAAAGCAAATCCATGCCGTCGAAGACAAATTGCTCGATATCGGGGACACCGTCGGCTAAGGCGCCGAATTCCGGCTTTTGGCACCCTTGCGTGTCAAAGAGCGCGCGCCAAAGCCGGACGGTGGACGGGAACACCTCGCAGGGATCCCGCACGACGTGGATGAATTTCGCCTCCGGGAACATCTGTCGCAGGATGTGGAGCCGCGCGGTATGGTGAGGCGACTTGAGCACAATGCGCCGCACACTTTCCCAACCCTTTTGCTCCTTCTGGCTACGTAGATTCACCTGCTGAAGGAATCTCAGGAATCCGGCTTTCCATGCCTCAACCTGCTCGGGAGCGAGGCCGGTCATGTCCAGAAACGGATGGCGGGCGCGGCGATGGTTGGGAAAAACCACGACTTCGTAGGGCGACCCCAGGCCCAAATTCATCAGCGCAAACTCGTCCTCCTGTGGGCGATCCCAGCCGACCGGCATGTTGTCCATCGGACGCCTGGGCGGAAGAGCAAAGTTGAACAAGTGTCGCAGGAACTGGTATAGGATCAGGCAGTCAGCCGGCGCAAAACATTCAAGCGTAGTGGGCGCAGTGAAGCGTTCGTCGATCATCAGCAGCTCGTGCAAAAAGGTCGTCCCGGTTCGCCAGTGACCAATGATGAAGATCGGGGGCTCCTCGAGCACGCAAGCGCGAATGCGTCTCGCAAAGATCAGAGTCTGGACAAGATTAAGGATTGAATTCAGGACCGATGTAACGAAGCCCAACATGGTAAAGGGCAACCGTGCTGGTGATACCGCAAAATGGTTGCGAGCCAGCAGGCTCAGCCAGGCGGAAGCAACCATGCCGTACCAGATTCTGAAATTATAGAACCGATAATCGTTATAGGGAGCAGCCGCCGCAGCCCTTGCTTCCCACGAATCAGTCGTTGTGGTGGGCATGGAAAGGTATCTTACCGCTTCAATTCAGGACTGCATGGGCATTGGGGTGCAGCCGCAAGCCCGGGTGATCATGCACTCGCAGCTGCCATACAATCGGAGCCGCACCGTCACCAGTACGATAGACAACGCTATGGGGGCAACAAATCGAATGCGATCATGAAGCCAGCGGCAAGCGTCAGAATCATAGGCATCGCGGTATTATTCTCTCCCATATGGCTGACGTCTTGTGAACGGCCACATACTGCATAATGCAAATTTACCCTGTGGAATGTCTTTTCGCCGATCAGCGAAAGCTGATCACCTCGGAAATGCTCCCAGCGCGCGCGCATTTACAGCGTGCAACCACGGCGACATAGTGCCTTCGGACCAAGCGGTTGTCCACCTGCCAGCAGCCAAGCCGAGACAGTCCGGCGAACTGATCGGCCGGATCACCTTTCAAACTCGCTGTCGGTCAGCAAAGAGCTTCTTCTTCCCTGCCGCCCCCCAAAATTTCTGTCCGATCTCTGACCGATCCATATTAAGGTTTTTGCTCGATGAATCGATAATGGATTGTCCTGCAAGAAAAGGCTAATTAGATTTGTATCGGGCAACCGCCAACGGAGGTGGGGGGCTGAGTAACAGGAATGCACTATTTCCAGTCGCAGTTTGGTGAACGGGGTGCCTATGTGACACCCCGTTCGCGTGCTGCAATCGCTGTAATCGGGGTGAGTGGCCGCTATCCCGGCGGCGCCAACGACCTTGCGCGCCTGTGGGGCAATCTCAAGTCGGGCGTGGATGGAGTGGGCGAAATCCGGGGTGACCGCTGGGATCTCGGCTACCATCATCCCAATCCTGCAATGGGTGGAATCTATACGCGCTATGCCGGCCTGCTCGATCAGGTCGACCTCTTTGACGCAGATTTTTTCAGCATATCGCCGCGCGAGGCGACCTATGTCGATCCGCAGCAGCGCTTGCTGCTCGAGCTTACGTGGGAAGCGTTGGAGGATGCTGCGCTGGTGCCCAAGCGCCTGGCTGGCTCCGATACCGGTGTCTTTATCGGAATCGCCGGTCACGATTATGCCGACATGCAGAACAACCTGCGCATGTCGCAAAAAAGTCCGTACATCAATTCCGGCAGCGCGCTGAGTATTGCAGCAAACCGGATCTCCTATTTCTTCGACTTTCATGGCCCGAGTTTTGCGATAGATACGGCCTGTTCCTCGGCGTTGTTCGCTCTTCACCAGGGATGTCTCAGCCTGTGGTCGGGCGAATGCTCCGTGGCAGTCGTCGGTGCCGTCAACATGCTGCTGCAGCCGAAGCCGTTCGTGGGCTTCTGCAATGCTGCAATGGTCTCCCGCAGCGGCCGATGCAGGAGTTTCGATGCGCGCGCCGACGGCTACGTGCGCGCCGAAGGCGGGGGCGTCGTGGTGCTGAAGCTGCTCACGGATGCCGAGCGCGACGCCGATCCAATCAGAGCGGCAATCATCGGCAGCGCTACCAATTCGGACGGCCGGACCAGCGGATTATCCTTGCCCAACGAGGAAGCCCAGGAGACTCTGCTGCGGCAGGTGTATGCGGAATGTGGCGTGGCGCCGGAAGATGTTTTCTATGTGGAGGCGCATGGCACCGGCACGCCAGTCGGTGATCCGATTGAATGCAAAGCGCTCGGCAGGGTGCTTGGGATTCCCCGTCGCGACGGCAGCAAATGCCTCGTCGGCTCAGTCAAATCCAGCCTCGGCCATCTCGAGACCGCGTCCGGCATGGCCGGATTAGCCAAGGTCCTGCTGGCGCTGCAACACGGTGAATTGCCGCCGAATCTGCACTTCACCGTGCCGAATCCGAACATCGCGTTTGACGACCTTAAGCTTGAAGTCGTGAACCGCACAATCGCCTTGCCAGAGCGGGACCTGCCAATCGTAATGGGGGTGAGTTCCTACGGCTTTGGCGGCGCGAACGCGCACGTCGTGATTTCTGAATATCGCAAGCCGCGCTTTCCGGTTGCCGAGCTCGATTGCCATCCCGCTGTCGCGGATGGCAACCATATTTTGCTCTTGTCCGCGCGAAGCAGCGATGCGTTAAAAGCGCAGGGCACCTCCTATGCCGCTCTGTTACGCGCCGCCGAGCCCCGTTCAGTCGGCAGGGTCTGCGCGACGGCCGCATTATGCCGCTCGCAGCATAGCCATCGCCTGGCGGTTATCGGCTCCACCACTGGTGAAATGGCCGAGCGGCTCGAAAAGTTCGCCATTGCCGCCCCCACGGTGCGGCTGGCGACTGCGCGAGTGAAGCCGCAGCCGGGGCGGCTTGCGTACCTGTTCTCGGGAAACGGCCCACAATGGTGGGGGATGGGGTGCGAGTTGCTGACCTCGGCACCGCGGTATCGCGCGGAGGTTGAGCGGATTGATGCCGTGTTCAAAAAACTGGCCGGCTGGTCTCTGATTGAAGAGATGACGCGGCCGGAAGCCGAATCCCGGATGGATAAAACCGAAGTTGGGCAGCCGGCATTGTTCGCGCTTCAACTCGGCATACTGCGCATGCTCGAGGCCGCCGGTGTTCGGCCCGCGGCCGTGATTGGACACAGCGTTGGCGAGGTTGCCGCAGCATTCGCTGCGGGTGCTTTGAACCTGGAGCAGTCCATCAAAGTCATTTACGAGCGCAGCCGCGCGCAGGCGAAGACCGCTGGTATGGGTAAAATGGCGGCCGTTGGGCTCGGAAGAGAGCAGGCTCTGTCGGCCATAGCCGACATCCCCGGCTGGCTGGAGCTTGCTGCGGTCAACAGCGGCCGCTCAGTCACCATCTCGGGCGACCCGGCAGCGCTAGCCGCGCTTGAGCAAAGATTGCTTCATGCCGGCACTTTCTATCGTCTGCTGCCGCTCGATTATGCCTTTCACAGCATGGCAATGGATGTGATCGAGGCTCCTTTGCGCCAGGAGCTGGCGCACTTGAGCCCGACCCGCGCGAGCGTCCCCTTCGTCTCCGCAGTCGAGGGCCGCCCCGTCGATGGCTCCGAGCTTGGCGCTGATTACTGGTGGCGCAACATACGCGCTCCGGTTCAGTTCGGCGCCGCCATCAACTATTTGCTCGAGCAAGCGGGAGTCGATGTATTCCTGGAGATCGGCCCACATCCAGTGCTGCTCGATTACGTGCGCCAATGTGCGCAGGATCGCGGAGTGACGGCGACCGGCGTTCCGACATTGAGACGCGCCATCGGGGTCAATGCCGAGCCTGAGCTCGACAGTGTGTGGACGGCGATTGCCGGCTGCTACGCGAACGGTGTCACCGATCTGTCGGCCCTTTATGCGCGACCGGCCGAACCCCACCCGCTACCGAGCTATCCTTGGCAGCGCCAGCGCTTCTGGAGTGGCGTCAACCCGCTGCCCGGCGTTGCCGTGTATTCGCATCGCGATCATCCGCTGCTGGGTTTTCGGCTCGAATCCGGCGATTGCATTTGGGAGAACCTGATCGATACGGCGCTGCTCCCCTATCTTGAGGACCACGTCGTGCACGGGGCCGTGGTCATGCCCGCTACCGCCTTCATCGAGATGGCGCTTGCCGCCGCCACCCAGATTTATGGCGACGCGTCCTACGACATTGAAGATTTCGAAATCCGCAATGCGTTGGTGATCCGGGCAGGCGAGGTCCCATGCGTGCAACTTTCTCTTGATAAGGAAGAAGGCAGCTTCCGGATTCAGGGCCGTTCGAGCGTCGACGCTCCCTGGTGGACACTGCATGTGGTGGGCAGGATTGCTCGGGCGCCGGAAGCCGCTGCGGCCGAACCGGTTTCGCTGCCCGTCTTAAGCGGCAAGATGACCACCGATACCATCGACAAATCCACGCATTACGGTATTGCGCGGTCGCGAGGCATCGCTTACGGACCGGCCTTTCAGGGCGTCGAATTGGTCCGGGTCGGCTCGCGCGAGGCATTTGCAGAGATCCACGCTCCCCCTGGAGTCGCTTCTCACAACGCCGGCTATGGCCTGCATCCCTGCCTGCTCGATGCGTGCCTGCAGGCCCTGTTCGCAATCCCCGACAACCCGGAGAGCACTTATCTGCCAGTGCAGGTCGCGAGGCTGCGCAGGTTCCGTTCGTCGGATGAGATTGCGTTTTGTCACGCGAAACTCAAGCGCGATACGCCGCGTTCGGTCGTTGCCGACATAAAAGTGCTCGGTCGCGGGGGCGATGTTCTCGTTGAAATCGATGACTTTCGCTTCGTTCAGATGAATTTTGCGTACGCTTCGCCGGTGCCGCTCTACGCTCATGCCTGGGAACTTGCGGAGCGGCACGGCGCGGGTCTGGGGTGGTCCGAGGCCCCCCTTGGGACATCGGTCGTGGCGGAGCGCGTTGCCCCTACGATCGTTGATCTGATCGGCAAATTCGATCGTGCGCGGTTCTATCGGGATATACAACCTCGCTTGGAACAGCTGGCGGGCGCGTATGCGGCACAAGCGCTTGCGGCCTTAGGCGCGCGCGAAGGGCCGTTCACCTTGGAGAGCCTGACGGCAGTGGAGGGCATCAAGGCGGAGCAGCGCCGGTATCTGGAGCGGCTCGTCGACATTGCGCAACCAGCAGGGCTGGTTGAGCAGCAGTCCGCTGGCTGGTCCTTGCCGATGGATCACCCATTGCCCGAGCCCATGCTTCTCTGGCGGGAGCTGTTGCGTGACCATCCTGACTATATTGCCGAACTCACTTTGATCGGCTGCGCCGGCGAGCGTATCGTGCCGCTGCTGCGGGGGGAGTTTAATGCAGAGCACTTGTTCTCTCCGGAGAACGGGGGCGCTATCGAGCATCTGTATGACAGCGCGCCCGCCACGCGCATCTATAATCGCATAGCGTGCAAGGCAATCGCCGAATGGGTCAATGCACATCCGTTGGATCGCCGCCTGCGCGTGCTGGAGCTCGGTGCCGGAACCGGCGGCCTCACCGCGAACCTGCTTCCGATCCTGCCGCCCCAGCGGACCGATTATATTTTCAGCGATATCTCCGGCTCAATTGTCGATCGCGCCGGGCAGCGGTTCGGCAACTACCCGTTTGTTCGCGTTCAGGCACTCGATGTCGCGCGCGATCCGCTCGAACAGGGTATGACGGCCGGAGAGTTTGACATCATTGTCGCCGCGGATGTCCTGCATCTTGCGGCAGCTGTGCGCACGGCTCTTACCCACGTAAAGAATCTGCTGGCGCATGGCGGGCTGCTGGTCCTGATCGAACCGCATGAGCAGCATGCTTTCGATCTCGTGTTTGGCCAATCCACTGGCTCGCCCAGCTGTTCCGATACCGACCTGCGGCCCCGGTCCGCACTGCTTGCACCGGAGCAGTGGGAGGCCGCATTGGCGCAGTCTGGTTTTACGGAAATCAAACGCTTATCGGACGAGGCTGCTCTTGCAGGGAATGCGCGACATCCGCAACGATCGGTGATACTGGCGCTCAATCCCGCGAACGACGTTTCGTTTCCGGCCATGTCAATCGCTCCCAACGATCGCACTTGGCTTGTCCTGACGGACCAATCCGCATCGGCGAACTCTCTGGCAGCCACGACCGCAACGCTGCTGCGCGAGGCGGGAGGACAGGTGATCGTGGCGGTGCTCGGCGAAGAGCTTGCCGACGACACGCCCGGGTCGACGATCGTGTCGCCCATTACCCTGGAGGGTTTGGCCCGGCTGTTCGAGCAATTGGCGAGCCTCCAGATCGAGTGTCACGAGATTGTGCATCTGGCCGGCGTGGGTCCCATCGAATGTTCGCGTGCGGCCTCGGAGGCGCGCTGCGTTTCCACGCTCCTGCTCGTGCAGGCGGTTATGGAATCACAGATGACCAGCAAGCCGCGTCTGACATTGGTCAGCTCAATGGCGGTCGCGCCACCTTGCGGGGGCGGCGTTCTCGATGCCCGACAGGCGCCGCTTTGGGGGTTTGGGCGCGTGGTTCAGGCTGAGCATCCCGAACTGCGCTGCCGGCTCATTGACTTGCAGTCTGACCTCCAGGATCCGTCGACGGCCCGCTTACTGGCCCGCGAGCTCGTCCGGGCTGAAGCCGAGAGCGAGGTTCTGCTCACGCCGGCCGAGCGCTACGTCAATCGGCTGCGCCCGACCTCCGTTGCCGAGCAAGCACGGCTCGCTCACCATCGTTTGGGCGCGCACGGAAGGCGGACTGCGACAACAGAATCCTTCAAACTCGAGTTCTCCGCTCACGGCCCGCTGGACAACCTGTTCGTCGCGGTGGCGGATCGAAAGCCCCCTGCCGCCCGCGAGGTTGAGATTCGCGTGCGCGCCACCGGCATCAATTTCCGCGACGTGATGTGGGTCATGGGGATGCTCCCCGAAGAGGCGCTGGAGAACGGCTTCGCGGGCCCGACCATCGGCATGGAATGCGCCGGAGAAATCGTCCGTCTCGGTCCTGATGTCGAGGGTTTTGCCATCGGCGATCGGGTGCTCGCTTTTGCGCCTGCCTGTTTCGCCAGCTTCGTGACCACCACGGTCGCCTCGGTTGCCCGGCTTCCGAAGCGGTTGAGCTTCGAGGCAGCGGCGACGATCCCTACCACTTTTCTCACCGCCTACTACGCGCTGGTCCACCTTGCTCGCTTGGAGCGTGGCGAGCGTGTCCTCATTCATGGCGCAGCCGGCGGGGTCGGCATGGCGGCAATCCAGGTCGCCAAGATTTGCGGCGCTGAGATATTCGGCACTGCGGGATCGCCGGAAAAGCGCGAGATTTTGCGTCTCGTTGGCGTCGATCATGTCCTCGACTCGCGCTCGCGCGATTTCGCCGACGAGGTGATGCGCATTACGGAAGGAAAAGGCCTCGATGTTGTGCTCAATTCGCTCGCCGGCGAGGCCATCGGCAAGAATTTCCGATTGCTCAAGCCGTTCGGTCGCTTTCTCGAAATCGGGAAGCGTGACATTTACGCCAACAGCAAGATCGGGCTGCGCCCGTTCCGCAACAATCTGACCTATTTCGGTATCGACGCCGACACTCTGCTGACCGAGCGGCGAGACTTGGCCACGCGGCTGATTGCCGAAGTGATGCAGCTTTTCGAACGTGGCGAGCTTCGGCCGCTTCCCCATCGCAGCTTTCCGATCTCGCGCGCCGGCGAAGCTTTCCGGCAGATGCAGCAGTCGCGTCATGTCGGCAAGCTGGTGATCGCAATCGACGACGGCGAACTGCGGCCTGTAATCCAGCGGCAGGTCACGGTACGCAATGATGCGACCTATCTTATCAGCGGCGGACTTGGTGGATTTGGGCTTGCGACGGCGCGTTGGCTGGCGGAAAAGGGTGCGCGGCACTTTGCGCTGATTGGCCGAAGCGGTGCCGCCACGGACGAAGCGCGAGCCGGCATTGCGGCGCTCGAAGCCGCGGGGGCGGCTGTGCGCGTCTTTCGCGCCGACATATCGGACCAAGCTGCACTCGGCGAAGTGGTTGCCGGCATTTCAGAAGGAATGCCGGCCATTCGCGGCGTCGTCCATGCTGCAATGGTGCTCGATGACGGCGCGATCGTGAATCTTGATCAGGAGCGTATGCAGCGTGTCATGGCGCCAAAGGTGGAAGGTGCCTGGAATCTGCATCTGGCGACGCTTGATCGTCCATTGGACTTTTTCATCATGTATTCCTCGCTCTCGACCGTCATCGGTACGCCGGGCCAGGCCAACTATGTTGCCGCAAACATGTATCTCGAAGCGCTCGCCGAATATCGCCGTGGCCGGGGTTTGCCGGCCCTCGCGCTTGGTTTGGGGCCGCTCTCCGATGTGGGTTACCTAACGGGCAATCCCACGGTAAACGATCTGCACAAACGTGTCGGTATCGACGGTATCTCCTCTCGCCAGGCATTCGCGCAGTTGGAACGCCTGCTCGGAGCCGATGCGACCTGCGTCACCGCCGCGCAGGTAGATTGGGGGCGGATCGGCCAGCTATGGCAGGGCGAGATACAACCGCGCTTAAGCCTCGTTATCAGCGCCTCCGGTAACGGCCATATGGAGGATATGCAGAAACAGCTTGAGCGCCTGCCGCCGGAACAGCGCAAGTCATTCCTGGTTACATGGATCAAAGCGCATTTCGCACGCGTTCTCGGCGCCAGCGCCGAACATATCGAAGCGGATCGTCCGTTAATGGAGCTCGGACTCGATTCCCTCATGGTTGTTGAGCTCAGCGGAGTGATGAGTCGAGAACTGCAAATCAGCATGTCGGTAATGGAGGTCATCCAGTCCGGATCCATCAACAACATGGCAGATCGCATCCTGCAAGTATTGCAGTCATCTGACGAGGCTCCGACAAGCACAGCAAACCAAGTAGTGGAGGAGCAGCCTGTCGCCGCTCTCACTGATCAATAGTTGGAGCAGACTGCGCCGGCAGCCGCATCAAACGCCGACTTTTTTGTGAGAGAGAACTGTTGATGCGTTACGCTGTCGCACTCCTCGCTTTTGTCACACTGCAGCGACTTGGCGACCTGGTTTGGGCGGCTCAGAACGCCGCGCGCCTGCTTGCTTCGGGCGGCGTTGAGTTCGGGCGCAAGCAGTATCCGGCCTTGGTCGTGCTGATTGTGGGGTGGCTTGCCGGATTATGGTTCTGGGGTTACGACCGGCCGGTTCATGCCACGTTCGTGATTATCTATGCGCTGCTGCAATGCTGCCGGCTGTGGGTCTTGATGAGCCTGGGCCGGCGCTTCACCACCCGCATCATCGTGCTCCCCGGAGCATCGCTCGTCGCCAGCGGCCCCTATCGGGTGCTGAAGCATCCGGCCTACTTCATTGGGAGTGCTGAAATGGCCGTCGTGCCGCTGGCGCTCGGGATGCCGATCTGGGCGGCACTGTTCTTTGTCCTCAATGTGATCGGGCTCGCGATACGCATTCGTACCGAGAATCGCGCTCTCGATTGGGCAACCGGAATTCAAGCGCACCGTGAGGGCAAAAAGGCGGCTACAGTTCCAACCATTGCCGGCTGATTGCCGAGGTTCCGCTTGTGGAGCACTGCCACCGCCGAACAGGACAGATATGACAGGAATATCGCGCTGCAGTGCCGCGCCAATTTTGCTTGATGAACAACCGATCCTACTGTACTGCGGTTGAGTGGTTGAGGAAGAGATGGGCTGCCTAGCGCCCTAGCAAACCGTCGATACTGTAAGGACCTGCGCCGAATGCGGCGACGTAGAGCATTCCTCCCATCATGGCCAAATGGATGAAGAAGAATAACGACTCAGTCCTCCTGGTCGCGGCGGGCACGGCCCAATATGCATGAAACATCAGTGCGAGGATCATGGTGTAAAAGAACAGGACTAGCGCGACCCAGCGCGTAAGAAAACCTCCAATGAACATCAACCCACCTAAAATTTCTATAACAACTGAGGCCCAAACAAGAATACCTGCAAAGGGCACGCCGCGGTTCTTCAGAGATGTTGCGATCGTTGTCCTCGTGCTGAGTGTGTGGAATCCCTCGCGAACAAAAATGAGAGCCATCAAGAGACGAGCAAGGGTCAGCACGTAAGGCACTGCGGCATCCATTTACATACTCCATGTCAACCAGAATTAGCCCGCAGGATGAGTTGGGGGTAGCGACTCCCGTCAGATGGCATCTCGCAGACGCGGCGTTTCATCCTTTAACGTCGCCTGCCCGGCATCGTGGTTTTTGAATCTCGATGCGCCGATGGGTTTCGCTGCGGGTTAACCCGCTCTCCAGATCCTGCGGCAGCCGCTCGGGCCTTGGAATACTCGCGCCATCCAGCAAGATTGGGATCGCGGGAATTGCGAGCGCATGCGGCGAGTCATGGCGCCGAAGGTGCAAGCGCCTGGAACCTGCATCGAGCAACGCTCGATCTTCCACTCGACTTCTTCATCATGTATTCCTCATGTATTCCTCGCTCTCGACCGTCGTCGGCACGCCGGGCCAGGCCAACTATGTTGCCGCAAACATGTATCTCGAAGCGCTGGCCGAATATCGCCGTGGCCGAGGCTTGCCCGCGCCCGCGCCGGGCTTGGGAGCGCTCTCGGATGTGGGTTATATCACGCGCAATCCGACTGTAAACGAGCTGCACAAACGGGTCGGTATCGAAGGTATCTCGTCTCGCCAGGCGTTCACCCAGCTCGAACGTCTACTGCGAGCCGAAACAACCTGCGTCACCACCGCTCAGGTGGACCGGCCGGTTCATGCCGCGTTCGTGATTGTCTATGCGCTGCTGCAATGCGGCCGGCTGTGGGTCCTGATGAGCCTGGGGTCGGCGCTGGACCACCCGCATCATCGTGCTCCCTGGAGCACCGCTTGTCGCCAGCGGTCCCTATCGGGTGCTGAAGCATCCAAACTACTTCATTTTGACTGCCGAATTTGCCCTGATGCACGGGTTCCCGCTGTGATATAAATGTGTGGGGTTCGAGAGGAAGGCTCCAAGCCGCCCCGCAGCCGGGCGACGACGCCCAGGTCTGTTCAGCATCAGAAAGACTAGAGACGGCGATGATCAGTCAGCGGCAAATTGCATTTCGGCAGGAATACCGATCCCGCATCATGGGACGGTATGACGGCTATATCCACCTTTTCAGTATCTATGCGATGGGGGCGGCAGTCTTTTACATCTACATTCACCACATTCACAACGTGACCGCGTGGGAATGGCTCACCGTGCCGCTCACATTCCTGTTCACAAATGTTTTCGAATGGGCAGTGCACAAAAACTTCATGCACCGCCCCGTCAACATCAAGGCTCTGCGCGTCATCTACGAGCGCCACACGCTTAATCATCACCAGTTCTTCACCGATGACGAGATGCGCTTCCGCGACCACAAGGATTGGCGCGTGACGCTGTTCGCGCCCGGTATGCTGGTCGTCTTCGTCCTCATGTCGATGCCCGTCGCGGCGGTTCTGGGCAGCGTCTTTTCGCCCAATGTGGGCTGGCTCTTCATGTGCGTCACCACCGGCATGTATCTCATCTATGAGTTCATGCACTTCTGCTGCCATGTCGAGGAAAACTGGTTCGTGCGCAATTGCCCCTTCGTTAACACGTTGCGCCGCCACCACACTGCGCACCACAACACGCGGTTGATGATGGAGGTGAACATGAATGTCACCTTCCCAATCGCCGACTGGCTGTTCGGAACATCCGATCTCGATCGCGGCCTGCTCGGCCATCTCTTCAACGGCTATGACACTCGGTTTCTGAAGAAGAAGCTGCGCGGGGCGCCGCGGCGGCCGGACGAGGCGGCCGCCGTCCCGGTCGGCTTGTACTGATCGCCTCCTGCGGGCGTTCTTTGATCCGAGTACTCAGCCATGCTGCGCCAGCCCCTTCAGTTAGGGCCAAGAAAATCTCGCCGCCGCATCCGCAGCCGCCAGAACCGCGACTTGCTCAGTTTGCCAACAGTGCCCCTACGATCTTCGTGCTCACCTTGTGCCCCAGTCGGCCAGCAAGATTCGCCGGGCGATCGATGCCGACAATGAGGACAGTCCGGGGTTTGTCATGCCTCCCGCCAGTTACGGGTCAATACGGACATGATAGCTCTATCAGCGCCTGTCGGTAAAGCCAGACGAGCCGCTCGCAGCATTGAAGTCGGCGATTGGAGAGCAGAAAGCTGCGCCCTTGCGCGTGCCGGTAAGCAAACCTAGAATCGAACGCTATCTCAGGACTGTGAGCTTTTTAGGTGGCCTCAGATCACTCCAGGCCCGCTATGCAAGGCAGGACCGAATGTCAGAGATGCCAAATTTGCGGAAGCTTGCATCCACACCGCCGTATCCCGAGTTCCTTCACGCTTTCTGCAGAAAAATAAGTTTCGATCCCGGTGATATCGTTCGGCGCCAGGATCAATACTACAAGGAACTCTACCTTGTTACGGAAGGCTCTCTTGATGTGCTTTCTCCGTCACCTGCGCGAGAGGCGCGCACATCGATCGGACCCGGCTCGATGATTGGAGAAATCGGCCTCCTGCAAGGCAGTCGCGCAACCGCAGCCATCGTGGCCCGGACGGCTGCATCTGCGCTCGTCATCGATTACGAGACACTGTGGAAGATACATGAAGGGGACCGGAGGACGGCAGTTCAGTTTTGCAGGTATCTTGCGAAAGTCTCACAACCTAATGACAACAAAGCCAATCTCATGTCCCTGTTGCCGAGTAGCAGTAAGGCATCGGACGTCGACGTTTCCATTTGTAACAACGATGACCAGGTACTGCAGGAGGCGATGAGGCTCAGATATAATGTGTGTTGTGTAGAGTATGGCCGGGATTCTCCGGACGCAGATCATGCGAAGAGGATTTTAACGGATAGACTCGACGGGTTCGGACACATGTTCGTAGCCGTCAAGGCCGGCGAGGTCATAGGAACGCTACGCACGAATCTGTCCAGAGAAGGAAGTCTGGGCATTTTCGAGGAATTGTATGGCATGACGTCGTCAAAACATCATCCGGCGCACACTGCGATTTGCGGAAGATTCACGGTCAAGAAATTACATCGAGGCACTCCGGTCTTCCTGAAACTGTGTACTGTATTCCTAGACTATATGATCAAGCAGGACATTCTGGAGTGTTATGTAGGTTGCGAGCCACATCTGGCGGCAATTTATACTACGCTGGGTTTCAGACAGGCGGCGGAGCGGTTCTTCCATTATGATTTCGGGCCGAATGATCCAATGGTGCTGGACTTGGCCCGGCACGGGAAGCGCCTGCGTGGGCTGGCCGGCATTTAGGGTTAATGAGGGTGCGCATCATCGCCCCGATCGGGCGGGTTCGCAGCCGTATCGGCACGGGAATTCCACGAGAAACAGTTGTAAAAAAAACTAACGCGCCACGGCTCGCGGGCTTGTCAGCTAGGCTGGCCGAACATCGAGACTGCCTAAAACTTGGGCAAGACGTATACCTTAAAAATCCTTGTCACACAGAGATAGTACATGACAGTAGACATCCGCGGGCTTATGTGGTCTTAGAGGCCAAGCGTGCCGATGAGCCGAATTCCTCAAAATCAACCGCGAGATCAGGGCCGAGCCTGATCCAATCTATGTACCCCAGGTAACCCCCCATGCACGACGCATCAGTGTTGGCAGATCCGAGCATCGTGCCGGATCCTTATCCCTTCTACGCGCGTTTGGCTGAGAAAGGACCAGTGCACTGGTCCGAAAAACTCAACGCGTGGGCGATTGTGACTCACGCCGATTGCGTCAATGTATTGCGCGATCCTGCCCTGAAGGCGCAGCGGATGGGCGCGGTTTTGAGTGCCAAGTTTCCCAGTCGCTCGTTGCCGCCTAGCAATATATATCACCGGTTTACGAACAACGTGATGATGTACACGGATGATCCCGTGCACGACTCGTTGCGAAGGTCCACGACCGCCGGCTTTACGCAGGCGGCACATCAGCACTACAGCAATGTCATCGAGCAAATAGCCCGCAACCTTGTGGCGACAATTCCAAACGGCAAAAGCGCCATTGATGCGGTGGAGCTAACTGCGAAGCTTCCCGTCCAAGCTGCTGTTCATGCATTCGGACTACCCGAGGAGGATCTCGACTTTGTTGTTCCGAGGGTAAACGTCATCATGACGTACTGGTCCGGGCCCCAGGACCAGCCAGTGGCTCTCGATGATCTTCTCGACAACCTGACGGATTTGCATACGTACGCTTTGGAGCTTGTGGAGGGAAAGCGCGGGAAAGTCCTTCCCGATACCGTCATAGCCCGCCTTGCGGGCAGTCTGGATGTCAGCAAATCGGAAGCCAGCCTCGATCAGACGATTCACCAACTGGTTCTGCTGTTGATTGCGTTATTTGCCCCTACGACTCCGGGTTCGCTGAGCAGCGGGGTTTTGTCGTTTGCGACAAATCCGGACCAAATTGAACGCTTCCTCTCAGACCCGGCTTGCGCCGATAATGTGGCTAACGAAGTGGTTCGTTATAACGCCTCAAATCAGTTCACATGGCGTCTCGCGGCAACTCCTGTTCAGATCGATGGTGTGCGCGTTGAAGAGGGCCAACTCGTCGTTCCATTCCTGGGCGCCGCAAACCGAGATGCACGTGTTTTTGATGAACCGAATAGGTTTGATCTCGGCCGCCGCAACAGCGCGCAACACCTCTCGTTCGGGGGCGGCGCCCATTCTTGTCTCGGGAGGCAAATCGCCTCGCTTGAAGTGAGCTGGTTCTTCACCGCATTTTTGCAGCGTTTTCCCAAGGTACGCTTGGCGGGTGAACCAGTCTGGAACTCCAACCTCGAGTTCCGCTCTCTAAGGTCTTTGCCGGTGAGCCTCAATTAAAGAAGGCCGATCGTGTTTATTTTGCAATGTCGCTCGCGAGAGCGAGCGGCCGGCATCGGGTCGATCTACAAATAATTTACAGATTTGCCCTGCTGGAGCGAGCGCCGGCCCCTCAGTCGACCGCCAGGGATCAGGACCGGCCT
Source organism: uncultured Xanthobacteraceae bacterium (assembly GCA_955652925.1). GTDB lineage: Bacteria > Pseudomonadota > Alphaproteobacteria > Rhizobiales > Xanthobacteraceae > VAZQ01. Next base: position 19,056 of record CATPCO010000774.1, read on the forward strand.
CGCAAATCTCAATTATTGTGCTTGACTGGCCTGGGTGGCTTCCTTGTTAGCTTCCTTGGGTGGGCCAACTCTTTTGAATTTCACATCCATCATCACAGCGCCCATCGCCTCGACCCGGATCGAGTAGGACGACGCATCGTGGACAATGAGGTGCGACTTGGCCGCGGGCATCATCAATCCGGAGAACTGGATCTCGGTCACTGCAGAATTTCCAGTTCTGACTCCTTTCACCGTTCCCTTTCTCGACTGCATCGGCTCGCTAGGTAATGTGCGGGTCTGGAGTACGCTGCCACTAAGGCGAGTTCCCTCGAGGGTGACTTGCGTGTGCGTCGTCTTACGAACCCCGGACTGTGTTGTGCAAGAAATCTCATTGCTCATATGATGCTGATCGGCGCGGATTTTTGATTGGCAGGTGATTTTCTGCATGGACTGGAAAGGCGTATCGCGTTCAGTGCCGCTGCCGGCCCACTCCCCGTCAAGCGCACCCATGTTGCCCTCGGCACTGGCCGTGCCGGGAACGATCCACGCCAACACAGTAACTGCAGCCAAAATATTCATCAGCCTGGTCGGTGTCATCGCTCTTCCTCATTGGCTAGCTGCGGCAGTCCAGCGAAAATCGCACATGCACGCGTCGCGATGTGAGGCTTTGGCAACTATGCTGGTGTCGGATCGCCCGACGTGACGCAAATCGCCCCCTCGATGAAATTTCCGACGCTGCGTAACATCAATCATGCGAGTCGAATCTGGCATTTCCGTGAAGACGCAAAGGAGCACTGCCGGTGGTTAACCGGCAAAGCTGTTCACGTTTTGATCTTATCCTCCCAAACAGGCGCTTGCACTTGATCCACCGCAGCGATTTCGGTTTCTTGGGCATTCCCGCTCTCGAGCCAAGCATTGAGCGCAGAATGCCAACCGATTTTGTCCCGCCATTTCCGCATCGGCTGCCGCAGGTGCCCTCGGTTTGGCACCGTGCCCGGTTGTGGCGACAGAATATGTTGGCTGTCTTTGAGGAGCAGGCGTTCGAGTACAATTTCGCGCGGATGAGGTTCCTCGCCCGGGATATTTTCCTGTGCAACTCACCGGAGAGCGTACAGTTCGCATTCGGCGCCCATACCGATAGTTTCGAGCGCAAGAGCCCCACTCATCGCCACTTGTTGCAGCCGCTTATTGGAGACGGCCTGTTCGTCAGCCATGGGGATGTTTGGAAGCAGCGGCGGCGCATCGTCGCGTCGATCCTCCACCCCTCGCGTCTCTCCGAATTCGCGCCGGTGATGGTCGAAACGGCGCTGGAGGCGCGCGCTCGCTGGGCGAAGCTTGCGCCTGCCGAGCTGGATGCCTTGAGCGAAATGGCGCAGCTCACCGCCGAAATCATCTGTCGCTCTGTTTTTGGGCGGCAGCTCGGCAGCGACCGGGCCTTGCAGATCGTGGAAGGGTTCAGCGACTATCAACGCCGCATCGGGCGTATCGATTTCATTTCCCTCATCGGTCTGCCGGATTGGCTGCCCCGTCCGCATTTGCCCGGGGTCTATCGCTCGGTCCGACGCGTCCATGCAGCCATCGACGACGTCATCGCAAGGCTGCGAATGCAACGCGATGGTGACGGGGTATCCGTAATCAGCCGGCTGTTCGACGCCCGTGATGAGGAAACCGGGGCGCCGCTCGATCCGCAGGCGTTGCGCAACGAGGCCATCGTCCTGCTGATGGCGGGACATGAAACCACGGCCAATACCCTTGCCTGGACATGGTACATCCTCTCGCAGACACCTGAGGTCGAGGGACGCCTTCACAGCGAGATCGACGAGGTCCTGGGTGACCGGCCGCCGACGCTCGCGGACGTGCCAAAACTGATCTATACGCGCGCAATTCTTGAAGAAGTTATGCGGCTCTATCCACCGGTTCCAATGCTTTCGCGCGAGGCGGGCCGCGAAGAGAGATTTGAAGAAAGACGCATTCGCAAAGGGTCCGTCATCGTCGTTTCGCCATGGCTCCTGCACCGGCACCGCAAGTTGTGGATCAACCCCGACCATTTCGTCCCCGAGCGCTTCCTGCCAGGCAGTTCCGAACCGGTCTCAAAATTCGCCTATATTCCCTTCAGCGTCGGTCCGCGCGTCTGCGCCGGCATGGCGTTTGGGCTGACGGAAGCAATCCTTTGCGTTGCGACATTGGCTCAATGCTTCAAGCTGCGGATGAAGCCCGGCCACCAGGCAGAAGCCACATGCCGGATCACTTTGCGTCCCGGCGAGAAACTCCCGATGCAGATTGTGCCCCGCGTTTGAGCCGGTGTTAACAGATAGAACGATCCAATGGTCAGTCTTTACGAGCTTGCGTCACCGTCTTTACGCTATCCTGAGTGTGTTCACGGCCTTCTGAAGGAGGTCAGTTTCAGCGCGGGCGATGTCATCCACCGCGCGGGCGAGCGTTACAGGGACATGTACCTCATTGCCGAGGGCTGGCTCGAGGTCCGTCAAAAGCGCGATGGTCCCGAGTTGGGGGCGACCGGGTTGGGACCGGGGTCGGTCATCGGAGAGATGGGCTACGTGCAAGGCTTTCCAGCCCCCGCGGATGTCGTAGCAAGAACAGCCGTCCGCGCGCTTGTCATAGAGGATGACACATTGTGGAGAATGCAGAAGCACGCTCCGCGGGTTGCGATTGAGTTTGGCAGATTTTTGGGAAACGCGGTTGTGCGGGGCGAGAGCCGTGGCGAGAGCAACCTATCGCCGCTTTCAATAGGCGGCAAATATCCAAATATCCATGTAGTCCATTGCCGCGATGACAACATCCTCAATGAGGTCATGAAGCTTCGTTATCACATTTGTTGGGAGGAGTTCGGTAGGTATTCGCCGCACCTTGATCACGATAAGAAAATCTTGAGGGATGAATTCGACGACTTTGGTCATGAATTCGTTGCGCTTGACGGGGGCGAAGTCATCGGGTCCTTGCGGACCAACCTGGCAAGGGAAGGAGCGCTCGGTGTTTTTGAAGACTTCTACGGAATGCGCGCCTCCAAAAATCATCCCCAACGGACGGCTATCTGCACGAAAGTGATTATAAAAAAAACGAAAAGGGGTACTCCGGCCTACCTGAAAATGTGCTCCGAGTGGCTGCAATACACGATGCAGCAAGGGATCGTCGAGTGCTACATCGGATGCGAACCGAAATTGACCCCTATTCTGGGGATGCTCGGATTCAAGCGTTCGGGGGAACGGTTCTATCACTATGAGCTTGGGCCCAATGATCCCATGATGCTGAACCTCGTCCAGCACGGGAAACGACTCGCCAGACTGGCGGGTTTGCGGTCGCTGTTTTAATCCCCGGCACGCCGGCGATGATGGTCACTGTGTAGCATCATTCCGAAAATACACGTCGACATTCATGCCGACCGCAAGCGGGCCCGGGTCAATCAAATCGACAAATACTTGTACGAATTTACTGTCAGAGGGAGAGCGTCGGGCATCCGCTCCGGTGCGCCGTGGCTCAACACCCGGAGCAACGGACGATACCTTTCCTGCAAACTCGCGTTCACGAAAAGCGGCCGCTCGCACCACCACCGGCTGCCCTACCTTGATCGAGCCGATATTGAGCTCTGCCACTTCCGCGCGCACGCGCAAAGCAGAGACATCGCCCAGCGAGATAAGCGGTTGAGGCGAGCTCGGAGACGTCAATTCACCAACCTTGGCGTTGACCTGAAGCACGGTGCCGGCAATCGGCGCCCGTATCCTCATCTTTTCCAGATTTGCATTGGCGTACGCCAGTTCGCCTCGGGCGACATTGAGCTGGCCTTCGAACTGGGTCGGTAACGGGACACTCGATTGCGCATCGAGCCTGCGAAGCGCATCCTGTTGCTGCTTGAGCCGATCCTGAGCGCGTGACAGTGCGGCGCGGGCCGCGGTGAGAGTGCTCTCGGGAGCGCCCTTGTCGCGCACCGCGGCTGCCGTCCTGTCGAGGGCGGATTGCGCGTCAACAACCGCCTTCTCCGCGTCGGCGACCGCATCCTCGGCCTTTCGCCGATCAGCGGCCCGGCCTCCAGCGACGCCATCATTTCGTACCCGCTTTTGCAGAGCAGCCTGCGCTTCGGCAACTGCAACACGGGCTTTGAGATCATCGTCCTCAAGGCGGACCAGCAGTTCGCCGGCAAAAACTCGATCGTTGACCTTAACGGTCACTTCGGCAATGCGGCCTACGACCGAGCTCCCGATCTTGATCTCCCCCGAAATGGGTTCGACCTCGCCGGGCGCAATCACCTCCGCGCGGGAGCGATCCTGTGCGCGGCCGATCGGTATCAGCGCGACCAATATTGTGAACAGGGCAAGCACCCCGACGGCGACGGGGAACAGCGTATTGCGTATCGTGGGGATCATGGCTGCCAAAGATGGGCCGTTCGTGGGCTGGGGCAGCGCGCCGTGCCCGACGCCAGCGTAGCATGCCCCCTCAGAGCGAACCATCCGCTTGAGAATTGGCAATATACACGGATCACCGTAGTCCAACCAAGCCCTCGGGCCAAGCTATCGAAGCTTGCAAACTGACCAGGATGCAAGGAGGTCCATCGTTTTAACCCACGTAAAGGTTCTCGGTCAGTGGATGCTGATCCCAGCGCATTTTCGATTGCCAACTCGGTACCGCTGATCTGTTCAAAGAAGCTTGCGAGCGAGTTTGGTTTTTCAATTAATCGAAGAGCGCCGCAGAAGAGCATTGATGACTCAGGTAAGCCACTGATATGTGAGCGGGTGAAATCGGCCCTGCGTGGATCATGGCCAGCGTTCACGCTTCGGTCTTCCGATCTTTGTCGGTTAGCGGGCTTTTGGGGATTAGTCCGGTTGAAAGTCGAGAATCTCTCCACCCGCTGCTGCATCGTTGGGGCGGGCCCGTGCGGGCTCATGCTCGGCTTGCTGCTGGCCCGGGCCGGGGTCGATGTCATCGTTCTGGAGAAACATGCGGATTTCCTGCGCGATTTTCGCGGCGACTCAATCCATCCCTCAACGCTCGAAGTCATGAGCGAGCTTGGCTTGCTCGACGAATTGCTCAAGCTCCCGCATCAGAAGGAATTAACCCAGAGCGCTTACTTTAGTGGCCGGGAATACCCGTTCGCGGATTTTACCCGCCTGCCCACGCGCTGCAAATTCATTGCGCTGATGCCGCAGTGGGACTTCCTCAATTTCCTCGCTGAACGTGGCAAGAGTTATCCATCGTTTCGGCTCCTGATGCGCACCGAGGCAGTCGAGGTGAGGGAGAAGAACGGGCGCGTTGCGGGTGTCTGCGCCAAGACCGCGGAAGGGCCGGTTGAGGTACGGGCCGATCTTACAGTCGCATGCGACGGCCGCCACTCTATTATCCGCGCGCGCGCCGGATTGATCGCCCGCGATCTCGGCGCGCCAATGGACATCCTGTGGTTTCGGTTGCGCAAAACGAGCATTGATCCCGGGAAAAGCTTCGCCCGTTTCGACGCCGGACGTATCCTCGTGGCGATTGCCCGCGAAGACTACTGGCAATGTGCGTTCCATATTGCAAAAGGCTCATCGGACGAAATTCGCAGAAACGGATTGCCGGCATTCCGTCAAAGCCTTGCTCGACTTGTGCCCGAGTTCGCGGATCGGCTCGACGAGCTCGAGGACTGGGAGCAAATCAAGCTTCTCACCGTTATCCTCGACCGGCTCGATTGTTGGCACCGCCCAGGTCTGCTTTGCATTGGCGACGCGGCGCATGCCATGTCTCCCCTGGGCGGCGTGGGCGTTAATCTTGCCATCCAGGACGCGGTGGCAGCGGCGAACATTCTCTGGGAGCCGCTCCAGTCGAGGATGGTGCAATCCGACCATCTGCGGCGGCTTCAGAAACGGCGCATGTTTCCGACCCGCGCGACTCAACGTTTGCAGGCGTTCCTCCATAATCGGCTGATCCACCCCGTTTTGAGCGCAAGCGCCAGCCCCAAAGTGCCGCCGCTCCTTCAGCTCATGTCTCGCTTTCCAGCGTTGCGCCGCGTCGAGGCGCGGCTCATCGCGCTCGGATTCCGGCCTGAGCACGTGCGCACGCCGGCCAGCGCCGCTGAAACGATAAGCGTGTTGCGATCAGGCTGTTCGTAGTGTTAGCAACACGACAGACCTATGATAGAGTTGCGGCCGAATGCTGCGAATGTGGTGGAAAAGGAACGAGTAGGTATCGGGAATTCAACAATGGGAGGGCCCAAGGAACTTGATCTGGCAATTATCGGCGCCGGCCCGGGCGGCGTGCAGGTCGCTCTGACGCTTGGCGAAATCAAACGGAGGACCGGCGCAAATTTCAGCTATCGCATTCTTGAACAGACCGATGCTCCCGGAGCCTTTTTCACGCGATTTCCCGTTCATGGCCAGCTCATCAGCAATAACAAGCTTTACACCGGCCGCGATCCGAAGAGCAGGTTTAGCGAACGGTACGACTGGAACAGCCTGATCACGGATGATCGCGCCGTGCTGACAAGAGACTTTTCGAGAGAGTTCTTTCCTCGCCGGGAAGTGATTCCCGCGATGCTGGCAAATCTATGCGAGCGGTATGCGGTTCCCGTGACCTACAATGTCGGAGTCACGAAGGTAGCGCGAGACTGCGGCGCCTTTCTCGTCGAATCCGAAGAGGGTCCGATCGTTGCCCGGTACGTGGTTGCGGCCACCGGGCTCAAACCCTGGACCGCTCCCATTCCCGGCATCGAACTCACGACGCCCTACGCTGCAATGAAGCCGCGCGAGCACTATCGCGACAAGCGGGTTCTGATCATCGGCAAGGGCAACAGCGGATTCGAATGCGCCAAAGACATCTTGAATGAAGCATCGATCATCATGCTGGCGAGCCCCAGCCCGGCCCGCTTGGCCTATCAGACCCATTATGTCGGCAGTGTGCGCAATACCAACGCCATTCTCGTCGAAAACTACCAACTCAAGCACCAGGCGGCGCTTTTGAACTGCATGATCCGGCAAATCACCCGTGCGAAGAGCGTCTACCAGGCTACGGTTGCGTATACGAATGCGCAAAACGAAGTTGAGACATTGGAGTTCGACGAGGTCATAGCTGCAACGGGATTCACCGGCAATCTCGACACCGTTATCGATTCCATTGGCCTATCTCGCCTGCATGGCAAGTTCCCCGAGATTGACGGAATGTTTCAGTCTCGCGCAATAGCGGGACTCTTCTTCGCCGGCGCGCTCACACACGGCCCCGATTATCGTTCGTTCTCATCGAGCGGCTTCATCCACGGATTTCGTTACAATTCGATGATTTTGGCCCGCCATCTCGCCGAGATGCTGGGCGCAAACGAAGCAAGGTCCCGTATCGCTCCCGACGATCTATCCGGCCATCTGCTCGAGGATTTTGAAGAGGATGCAGGGATGTATCTCCAGCCTGGGCATATCGGGCGGTGTTATCGCCGGACTGGAAATGGAACCTGGATTGATCTGGGTCACCAGACGCGCCAATGGTACCAGGGGCAACCTATTGACGATGACACGTTACTGCTCGCCACCCTTGAATACGGCGACATTCACAGTTTCCCGAACGCGTTGCAAATCCCCCGCTACCCAGGCGATCCCGACAGGAGCGCACACATTCATCCGGTGGTCCGGTTGCGTGGTCCAGACGGCAGCAAGGAGCTCAATCTGGAGGAGAATCTACTCAACCGCTATATCCAGATTCCCGCCAACCGGCTGCGGCTAGAGCCATTGCTCTCAAGTTAATGGCGTAACTTGTCGCTGCCGCAATCTGGAGAGGCTCGGTTTGACTGTTAGAACGGTTCCCTATTCTGATGAGATCCTGGACGAGATCAGACGCGGCAACTCGAATGTCGCGAGCGCGCTCGGTGCGAACATTCATTTGGGATATTGGAACGACGAAAAGAATCCTGATCTTTCTTTCGAAGGCTTTCAGCAGGCGTCGGAACGACTCAATACGGAGGTTTTCAGGCATATTGACTTAAGCCAACCCTGTAGAATTCTTGATGTGGGTTGCGGCTACGGGGGCACGATTTCCGACCTCAATCGTCGCGGCAACAATTTGCAGCTCGTCGGTCTCAATGTCGATCCCAACCAAATTGCGCGCGCTTGCACCGAGGTGAAGCCGCTTGCAAGAAACTCAAATACAATGGAATTTCTCGTTGGGGATGCTTGCGAGCTCCAGTTTTCACCCAATAGTTTCGATTATGTTCTGGCGATCGAGTGCATTGGCTGCTTTCCGTCGAGAAAACGCTTTTTTAAGCAAGCGTACCGTGTTCTTAAGCCGGAAGGAAAACTGATTTTTACAGATTTGTTCTTTGCCGGCGACCTCAATTCGGCAGCTGGACTCTTGGCGCTCAGCTACAAGCACTGGTTCGCCTTTCGGCAAAATCGCGGAAGGACGACTTTGCCGTTTACCGAGGCGAGAGCCCTCAGACTGCTAAAGGGGCTGGGCTTTTCAGGTTTGAGCACTCGGGATATCAATCGAAAGACTCTGCCGACTTATGAGTTTGTTCGCCGTCTTTCCCACGATTCCAATGGAGGATTGGAGGCACTCGACCGCGGCTGTCGATTGCTCGAGCTCGCAAGAGAAAGGAATTACGTTATCGCGAAAATCATTGAAGCGCGAAAAATCTAGATGCCAGTCTTGTTTGCCGGCTGATGACAGTGACGTTTAGCCCTCCGATTCCAGTCTCCTCCCCGCTAGCCGCGGGAAAGCCCTGTGAACACACCCAGACAAGTTATGATGTGCTGATCTGCGGCGGCGGGCTTGCCGGATTGACCCTTGCCCGCCAGCTCAAGCTCGAATTGCCGTCGCTGTCGGTCGCCGTCATCGACCGGCTGACAAGACCATTGCCCGAGGCGGCGCACAAGGTGGGCGAGGCAACGACTGAGATCGCCGGGCACTACTTCGCCAGGGTCTTGCGGCTCGAGGATTACCTCGCCAAACGGCAGCTGCCGAAGCTTGGGTTGCGCTTCTTTCTCGGCAATGCGCACGGCCCTTTTGAGGATCGTAGCGAGATCGGTCCCCGACTGTTTTCGCCATCGCCCGCCTACCTGGTCGACCGGGGACGATTGGAGAATGACCTGCGGCAGATCATCCTTGATATGGGCGTCCGCGTGCTCGAAGGAACAATCATTGATGATGTCGTTCTCGCGAAAGGACCACAGGCACATACCGTTTTGTGTCATGGCGGCGAGGGTTGTCCCCGCGCGCTCTCAGGCCGGTGGTTGATCGATGCGCTGGGCCGCGGCCGGTTCCTGCAGTCGAAGCTCGATCTGGCGCAACCAAACGCGCACTCCGCCAGCGCCGCCTGGTGGCGCATAAACGCGCGCATCGACGTTTCTGACATGGGGGCAAATGCGAGCCGGGAGTGGCGGCATAGAATCATAGAGGACCGCTATCTCTCCACCAATCATCTGATGGGGCGCGGTTATTGGGTGTGGTTCATTGCCCTCTCCTCGGGAGCAACCAGCATCGGCATCGTGACGGATGAGACAATTCATCCATTCCACAGCTATGCCAAATCATATGCGCAGAGCCTGGAATGGCTGCGCGCGCATGAACCTGCGGCCTGGAAACTGATCAAGTGCCACGTGCCGCTTGATTTTCGTCGGCTGAAGAATTTCAGCTATCACGCGCGACAGCTTTTCTCGCACAACCGCTGGAGCTGTATCGGGGAGGCGGGAATTTTCCTTGACCCGCTCTACAGCCCCGGTTCCGATTTCATCGCCATAGAAAATACAATCACAGTCGAGATGATCCGCCGGGAAACCGACGGCGGATTGACCGAGAATGCGGTTGCTGAGTTCAATCGACTGGTACTGGATTTCCTCGCGCCGCTCGGGCTTGCGCTTTTTAAGGATACCTACCGCGTCTTTGGACATCCGCATATCTACTATGCGAAGCACGCGTGGGATCAGGCAATCATCTCGGCGATCTTCGCCCAGATGTTCATACAAGGTATCATCCGCCAGCCGTCCTCGGATGTGTTCGACTTGCTGCATCAGTACAAGGAGCTGAATGAGCGCGTTCAGCGTCTATTTATCGATTGGTCCGAGACAGCGCCTGCGCGTGCACCATTTCTCGCGCACACCGATCTAGGGCGGAGCCGATTCCACCAGTTGCTCCATCTCGAGCTCGCAGCGCGGCGCACGCAGGAGCAATTCCTGCAGGCGTCGCGGCTCAATCTGCAATACCTTGAGGAAGTGGCCCAAATTCTTTTCTGGCAAGCGGTAACAGAATGTCTGCCTGAATACCTGCCGCGTGACGAAGCAGATCCGCCCTGGATCAATGCCTGGAAAATCAGCCTCTCGCCGGATTGCTGGAAGGCAGACGGCTTACATACTGCATCCACTGCGCCGCGCCGCTTGCGAGCGACGCGAGGCGGGACATTTGCGGGCGTTTTTAGCCCGATGACGTGGCGGGAACGGTTGCAAGTTGAATTGCCTTATCGGCTCAGGCACTTCGCAAGGGGCAAACCGTCGAATGTATTCGTTGGAGCGGTGCATCGCCGGTTTGTCGAGAACAGACCGGCGATGTGGCTTCGCAAGCTGTTTGTACAGGATAATTCGTCGAATTAGTTTACATGATCGCTGCGGGCGCTGATGCGTCTGAGCCGGCCGCATCCGGAAGATCCAGACATGGCGGCATGTGGTTCAGTAAGGGACGTCGCCCGGACGCGGCAAACACGAACGCTGATCCAAGACGGCCCTGCCGCTGGTTCGGGGACCCCGGATGGAAGCGCATAGAAGCGGCTTTTACCAGCCGTCGCGCATGTTTTCC
>CATPCO010000775.1 GCA_955652925.1 uncultured Xanthobacteraceae bacterium
GCCACACAGCAGTCGCTTTGGGCATCATCGGGGCTGCAGCCATAGTAAATCTCCTCTTTGCTTCGTCCGCCCCTCGCGGGCGAAGCGCAATGCCATCAGGGATGACGGAAGTGATTGCAATATAGGCAGTCACCCCCGCCGCGCGCAACCCGAGCCGCGCGCGCTTAAGCGAGCGTTGGGTCGAGCACGATCTTGCCGCGGGCTTCTCCGGACTCGACCATGCGGTGGGCGGCGGCGGCGCGCGAAAGCGGGAGAACATGCTCGATCTGCGGCTTGATCTTCCCTGTGCTCACCGCCGCGAAACATTTGGCGACATCACCCGCGCGGTGGCCGGGCTCGCCCTTGATGGTGATGCGCTTGTGATAGAGATGCGAGAAGTCGATTGTGACATTCGGCCCGCCATGGGCGCCTGCGGTCACCAGACGCCCCTGCATTGCGAGCGTGCGAAAGGCCAGAGGCAGCACCTTCGGATTGGCAATATTGTCGTAGAGGACGTCAACGCCTTTGCCGCCGGTGCACCGCATGACCTCGCCGTGAAGATCCGTGCCGTTGTAATTGAAAGCGTGATGCGCACCGAGCGAAAGCGCGGTGCGCACGTGCTCATCGGAGCCGGCAATCGCAATGACTCTCGCGCCGATGACGTTTTTGGCGATTTGAATTCCGATGCTGCCGAGGTTGCCGCCGGCGCCCATGATCAGCGCGGTTTCGCCGGGCTTGAGCGCAGCGACATTGACGAGCAAGTTCCAGGCGGTCGGTACATGGCGGATCACTACGGCCGCGGCATGAAAATCGAGTTCCAATGGAATCTCGGTGGCGGCGCAGGCGGGGACAACCACCATCTGAGCAAAGCCGCCGGGCCGCTTGATGCCCATCATGCCCGTTGGGCCGGTGTAGCCGTCGCCACCCTCCGCGCACGGATCAAGCGGCATGACGCCTGCCGCCGCCACGCGCTGACCCACTCGCCAGCGCGTGACTCGCGGACCAACGGCGTCAACGACCCCGGCGCAATCGACCCCCGGAATGAGCGGCAGAATGGGTTCGCGCGCGCCTTGCTTGCCGGCGCGCAGGCTCACGTCGAGCACCCGATTGACCGTGGCCGCGTGAACGGAGATTCGGATCTCGCCCGGACGCGGTTGCGGATCGGGGACCTCCTCGTAGCTCAAGACGTCGGGCGGTCCATATTGATGAATGACAATGGCGCGCATGCAGCTCCTACTTCGGCGCGAGGCAGTCAACGTCGATTACCGATCCGCGCCGTCATTGCGGGCGCTGGCGATCTTGCCTTCACCCGAGATCGCCAGCGAGGGCGCAATCGAGTAAACACCGTGCCACATAAGCTGTGGCTACTGGGATTCCCGGCTCCCGCGCTACGCTCGGTACCGGGGAATGACGACGAGTGAGGAACGGTGTGGACGTGAACGACAAATATGCCTGCGCAGAGCGCATCCAGGCCTGGGGCCTCTTTCGCGACCAGGGAAAGTGGCCGGAACTGCTCGCGACCTTCAATCCCGGAAGCCAGATTTCGGTTTCCTGGTTCAGCGGCGACTATTGCGAATTTGTCGAGCACTGCCGCAAGAGCTTCGAGGCGGGGCAGCGATCGAAGCATCAAATCTTTCCTTCGGTGGTCCGTGTTGCAGACAAGCGGGCGATTGCGGAAACCAACGTGGTGATTCTGGTGCGGCAGAAGGTCGGCGGCGTTCTCACGGATCTCACCTCCTATGCGCGCTTTCTCGACCGGCTGGAAGAGGGCAAGGGAAACTGGCGTATCACGGAGCGCACGGCCATTTATGAGCGCGACCGGCTCGACCCCGTCGAACCATCGGAAAACTTCGAGCGGCTGTTCGCAACCACGGATTTGTCCGCTTATCCGGAGGCGTACCGTTACATGGCCGCTCGGCTCATCGCGGCGGGGCGGGAACTCGCGCCCGTCATCTACCGCGACGGCTCGCCTCACACGGAGCAGCTCTACCGGCGCTATGAGGCGTGGCTGGAGGGGAAATAGCATCTGTAGCCTCTGTAGCCTGGATTGAGCGAAGCGAAATCCAGGGCGGCCCCGCGTTTCGCTGCGCTCAACGCGGGCTACGGCGGAACGCCTGGAGGGGAAATAGCCTTGCTTGACAGGACGTCGGCGCAACCCCCATGTGCGGAGAACTGTTACGACCGAGGTCCAGATGACCGCCTTGAACGCGAAAACGACAGGGGAAAAACCGCCGCTGCGGGTATTGCTGTGCTCGCCGCGCGGATTCTGCGCCGGCGTCGTGCGGGCAATCGACACGGTCGAGCAGGCGCTCACCCGCTATGGCGCCCCGATCTATGTGCGCCATGAGATCGTGCACAATCGCTATGTGGTCGAAAGCCTCAAGCGCAAAGGTGCCATCTTCGTCGAAGAGCTGAGCGAGATACCTGACACCGGGGCGCCGGTGATTTTTTCCGCGCACGGCGTGCCGAAGTCGATCCCGGCAGAGGCACAGCGACGCAATCTGTTCGCAATCGATGCCACCTGCCCGCTGGTGACCAAGGTTCACCGCGAGGCGGAGATCCATCACAAGCGCGGCCGCCACATCGTGTTGATCGGTCATGCCGGGCATCCGGAAGTGATCGGCACGATCGGACAGCTCCCACCCGGTGCAATCACGCTGGTGGAATCCGTGGACGAAGTGGCGACTTTTACGCCACGCGATCCCGGCAATCTCGCCTACGCCACCCAGACCACGTTGTCGGTCGATGACACGGCGGAGATCGTGGCGGCGCTCAAGGCGCGGTTTCCCAATATCCATGGCCCGCACAAGGAGGACATCTGCTACGCCACGACCAACCGGCAGGAGGTGGTCAAGCGGGTCGCGCCCATGGTGGATGCCATGCTGGTCGTGGGATCACCGAATTCCTCGAATACGCAGCGCCTGAAGGAAGTCGCGGAGCGCGCGGGCTGCGCGCGCGCGGCGCTCGTCCAGCGCGCATCGGAAATCGACTGGTCCGTGTTCGGGTCGATTGCAAGCCTGGGCGTTACCGCCGGCGCGTCTGCGCCGGAGGTGCTGGTCGAGGAGATGATCGGTGCATTCGCGCAGTGCTACACCGTCACCGTCGAGACCATCACCACCGCCGACGAAGACATGTTCTTCCCGTTGCCGCGGGTGCTGCGGGGAAACGAGGCGGCAGAATGAGTCCAGGGGAGCGAGGTGGCTGTCTATACCGACGTTGGGGCTGAGGAGCTTGCCGCTTTTCTCGACGATTACGACGTAGGCCAATTACTCTCCTACAAAGGCATCGCGGAAGGGGTCGAGAACTCCAACTTCCTCGTCAATACCAGCGTGGGCCATTTCATCCTCACGCTTTATGAACGACGGGTAGCGGCGAAGGACCTGCCGTTTTTTCTCGCTCTGATGGAGCATCTGCACGCGCGCGGCATCACCTGTCCGCAACCCGTAACGAACAAGGCGGGCGAGGTGCTGGGCAAGATCGCGCGCCGCCCCGCCGCGTTGATCACGTTTCTCGACGGAATGTGGATCCGACGGCCGAGCGCCGCCCATTGCGCGGCGCTCGGAGACGTGCTTGCCAGACTGCATCTTGCCGGGCTCGATTTCGGCAAGCGCCGCGCCAACGCGTTGTCGGTTGACGATTGGCGCTCCCTCTACGAGAGCTGCCGCGACCGCGCCAACAAGCTTCAGCGCGATCTGGAGCCATTTCTCGCGAGCGAGCTTGCACGGCTTGAAAAGGAGTGGCCGCGCAATTTGGCGCGCGGCGTCATCCACGCCGATCTCTTTCCGGACAACGTGTTCTTTCTCGGCAACAAGCTCTCCGGATTGATCGACTTCTATTTTGCCTGCACGGATGCGCTCGCCTATGACATCGCGATCTGCCTCAATGCCTGGTGCTTCGAGACCGACCATTCCTACAACGTCACCAAGGGAAGCAGCCTGTTGCAGGCCTATGCGCGCGTGCGACCGCTGAGCGGGCAGGAGCGTGACGCATTGCCGCTCTTGGCCCGCGGCGCCGCCATGCGCTTTCTTCTCACGCGGCTGGTCGATTGGTTCGACGTGCCGGCGGGAGCGCTGGTGCGGCCCAAGGATCCGCTCGAATATTACCGCAAGCTGCGTTTCCATCAGAAGGTGCGCGGCGTACGCGACTACGGGATTGCGGAGAAATGACCGAGCCGCACGTCGTCATCCACACCGATGGCGCCTGCTCCGGCAATCCGGGCCCTGGTGGCTGGGGTGCGATTCTCGCCTTCGGCTCGCACGCGAAAGAGCTCAAGGGCGGCGAGCTCCACACCACCAACAACCGCATGGAACTGATGGCTGCGATCCGCGCGCTCGAAGCGCTCAAGCGCCCATGCCTGGTCGATCTTCATACCGACAGCGAATATTTGCGCAACGGCATCCTGCGCTGGATCCACCAATGGAAGCGCAACGGCTGGCGCACGGCGGACAAGAAGCCGGTGCGCAATGTCGACTTGTGGCAACGGCTCGACGAGCTCTCGGCCATGCACCGCATACGGTGGCACTGGCTAAAAGGTCACGCCGGTCACAACCTCAACGAACGGGCCGACCAGCTCGCGCGCGAAGGTATTGCGGCGGCGCGCTCGGGTGCCGCCGGCGCACTCGCGCCGCAGCCTGCACGGGCGGCGCGATCAAGCCCGCCGGGCGCGGTTGTCAACGCGGCCGCGCGCAGGCGCCCGCGCAATCCCTCGTAGATCACCGGGGGGCCGGGTCGCCAGCGCAGCATCGCGTGCTGCGCTGCGCCCGCGACACGATGCGCTATAACTGTTTGAGCAGCGCGTCCCCGCCGGAGACGTCCACCTTGCCCGGCGCTTCCTCGATGTTGAGCTTCTTGACCACGCCGTCCTCGACCAGCATGGCGTAGCGCTTCGAGCGCATGCCAAGGCCGTTGCCCGACCCATCGAAAGCGAGATCGATGGCCTTGGCGAACTCACCGTTGCCGTCCGCAAGAAAATCGAGCTTGTCGGCAGCGCAGGCCTTGCTCCATGCGTCCATGACAAACACGTCGTTCACGGAGGTGACGGCGATCGTGTTCACGCCCTTCGCCTTGATCGCGTCTGCATTCTGGAGGATGGAGGGAACATGCATCTTGTGGCAGGTGCCGGTGAAAGCGCCTGGCACCGCAAACAGCGCCACTTTCTTTCCTTTGAAGATGTCATCCGTGCTCTTCCACGCCGGCCCATCCGGCGTCATCACGCGAAATTTTGTGTCCGGCAACCGATCGCCGACTTTGATAGACATGTCGTCATCCTCTCTCTTTAATTTACCCCACCGTTGCCTCCCCCGCGCGCGTGGGGAGGCAAGACTGGGGGACGCCGCCGCGATGCCGCGCGGCCGAAGGGCATGAAATTAGCGCGACCAGCGGATTATGCCAGTGGGGCCCGTCGCGCCTACGGAATTGGAACGACGGTCTCGACTGCTTCGCCTGCCATCACGGCGGTGATCGTGATCAGGGCGCCCTCGTAGCGCACGCCCGGCGGCGCTCCGTCGAGCGCGAACGCAAAGCGCGCGACCCCGGGAGCGGATGGTGCAAGAGCGATGGGGAGCGGCAGTGCCCATTCCGGGCTCGGTCCTTCCGCGAACACATCGACATTCGCAGGTCCCGCAACTTCGATGATGACGCGCGCTGGCGTCGAAGCGCTCTCGCGCGCAATCGATTTGACTGCAAGCGGGGAAGCCTCACCAAGGGCGAGCCTCTTGGGCACCCGCCCCAGCGCCTGCACGAGCATATCGTCATGGGACGAAGGGGCGCCGGTGAGCGCAAGCTCAGCCGTTGCTTGCGTCGGCACGCACAGCCGCTCGCATACCGCATAGTCGATGGCAAGACGCAGCATCGCAGGTTTTGTGCGATCCCGCGGCACGACCACGAGCGGCAGGATCACGTCCTCGGCGTAGCCGATGACGCTCAGACCTTCCTCGGTGAGGCGCCGCGGCGCCGGCCATAGCACCCGCACCGTGTCGACGTTCTGTGAAGCCGTAAAGTCCAAGCGCGGCGGAACACCGGCGTCGCCGGGATAGCGCCAGTAGGTGTGCCATCCCGGCTTGAGTCTGATTTCGATTCCGGCGCGGATGAATTCTTGCGCGCCCGAGGAGCCGGCAATCAGTCGCACGGCAGTGCGGTCGTTACCCTCCCAGGGCGATGCGTCGCCGGCGGCCCGGCCGATCCCGCAAACCGCCGCGACCGCGATCGCGACCACCGCGGCGCTGCGTCGCAGCCGGTCAAATCCGCACATGATCATGGCGGCCGATTTAGGCGCGAAACTTTTTCCGCGCCATTGAATTCATCGTGAGCAACCTCGCGGATGGGCCGCATCTGGCACGCTCAACAAAAAGTCACATATCGTGATTTCGCGATTCGATGAACCTCGGGGTCGCGAATTGTGGCACGAGGTATGCTTGTAGCAGCGACAAGCAAGGGACTGTCACATTTGCAATCGCCATCCAATCAGGTAGCATTTCAATATGAAGCTCGGCCCTAAATCAGGCATGCGCAAAGAGAGCGGCGGCCCCGGCGAGCCCGAGGCATCCACCGGCAAGCCCGTGCAAGCGGACGCGCCGCGCGGCAAGGCATCGGCGCGCAGGACACCGAAGCGCGGCTATCTCGACGGGCAAATGCTGATCGCAATGCCGACCATGGGCGATGAGCGATTCGCAAGGAGCGTGATCTACGTCTGCGCCCACTCGACCGAAGGCGCGATGGGGATTGTGATCAATCAGCCCGCGGCAAACATCAGCTTTCCTGATCTGCTGGTGCAGCTCGATGTGGTGCCCGCGGCGGACCTCATCCAGGTCGCTCCCCGCGCCAGCATCCAGGTGCTCAAGGGCGGGCCGGTCGATACCCAGCGCGGTTTTGTTCTGCATTCCAGCGACTTCTTCATCGAGAACTCAACCTTGCCGATCGACGAGGGGATCTGCCTCACTGCGACGCTCGATATCCTCAAAGCGATCGCGCGCGGCTCCGGCCCGCGCAGCGCGATTCTCGCGCTCGGTTATGCGGGATGGGCACCGGGGCAGCTGGAAAACGAGATCCAGCATAATGGCTGGCTGCATTGCCCGGCCGATGCCGATCTTATTTTCGGCCCCGATACCGGCGGCAAGTACCAGATGGCGCTCAAGAAGATCGGCATCGATCTCGCCATGCTGTCGAGCGAGGCGGGCCACGCGTAATCCGGCATTCGTCAGGCGCCTCAAGCTTGTAGCGAAGCGATATGCGGGAGCACCTTCCCGGATTTCGCTTCGCTCATCCAGGCTACTGCCGCTGAATTGATCGCCAGGCCGGGCGGTGACGGAGCAGGGTTTCAATGCACCGTATGCTTGCGGGCAGCGCCCTCGCCGGGTTGCCGGTTGTTGTCTTCCAGCAGCAGCGCGCGGGCGTTGTCGGCGCTCATCGGCTCGCCGAAATAATAGCCTTGCGCATATTCGCAGCCGAGCTGTGAGAGCTCGACCGCGTCTGAATCGGTTTCGGCGCCCTCGGCGACCACCTCCATGCCGAGGTCGTGCGCGAGCGCAATGATGGAGCGCAGGATGACGGGACGGGAGCCCTTTCCGTTCGCGCGCACAAAGGACTGATCGATCTTGATGGTGTCGAACGGAAAGCGCTGCAGATAGGCGAGCGAGGAATGACCGGTGCCGAAATCATCGAGCGCAAGCCCGGCCCCGAGATCGCGGATGCGCTGGAGGATCTGCGCGGCATGCTCGGGATTCTCCATCACCAGTGACTCGGTGAGCTCGAGCTTGAGCGTGCCGCGGGCAAGCGATGAGCGGGCCATGACTGTGCGCAGGTCGTGAATGAGATCCTGGCGCAGCAATTGCCGCGAGGAGAGATTGACGCTGGCGAAAATCGGATTGCGCTGGCGCACGGTGCGTTGCCAGGTGCTGAGCTGCCGGGCCGTTCGTTCCAGGACGAACATGCCGAGATCGACAATGAGCCCGATCTCCTCGGCAATCGCAATGAACTCGGAAGGCGAGGTGCGGCCCATCTTGGGATGATCCCAGCGCGCCAGCGCCTCGAAGCCGGCAATCGAGCGATCCTCAAGGCGCACGATGGGCTGATAGAGAATAGTGATCTCGTCGCGCTCGAGCGCGCGGCGCAACTCCGATTCGAGCGTAAGCCGGTCAGTCTTGCGCGCCCGCATCGAGGGCTTGAACAGCTCGATGCGGTCGCCGCCAATGCGCTTGGCGTGATACATGGCAAGCTCGGCGTCTTTGAGCACTTCCTCGGTGCGATGGGCTTGTCCATCGGCGAGCGCAACCCCGATCGAGGCAGTGAGAAATATCTCGCGATCGTTGAAGGTGATCGGCGCGCGCAGCGCCTTGCGCAGGCTCTCCGCGAACGCGATCACGCGCTCGGATTCGCGTTCCGAGAGAAGGATGACCGCAAACTGATCGCCGGAAAGGCGCGCGAGCGTGTCCTGCGGCTTGAGCAGCCGCCCGAGTCGGCGCGCAAGCGTGAGCAGGATAGAGTCACCGACGGCGATCCCCACAGAATCGTTGACCTGCTTGAAGCGGTCGAGATCAATCAGGATCACGGTGGGCCGGATGGCCGCGTCGGCTTTGGAGAAGGCAAGCACGCTTTCGAGGCGATCGACAAACAGCTCGCGGTTGGGGAGCCCAGTCAGATTGTCGTGAACGGCGTCGTGCAGGAGCCGCTCCTCCGCATTCTTGAACTCGGTCACGTCGGTAAGCGTGCCGACAAGCCGCACGACCTCGCCGTCAGATCCCACCACCGGACGCGCCTTGATCGCGAACCACAGATAATGCCCATCGGGCGTACGCAGCCTGAAGTCTTGCGTGAGCCGGCCGCGCCGCTGCTCCACCACGCTGTCGAGCACGGCGCGGAAACGATCGCGGTCGAGCGGGTGCAGCACTTCGAGCCAGCCTGCGGCAGGGCCTTCGAGCGAGCCGCGCTTTAGTCCGAGGAGCGCTTCGGTTTCGGGGCTGGTGAAGACGCGGTCGGCCGCAACATCCCAGTCCCAGATCATGTCGCCCGCTCCGGTGAGCGCTAGCGCGCGGCGCTCAACATCGGAAACGATGCCGGTCGTGATCCCGCCGGCAAAAGCATGCTGCATGACCGTAAAGCCGATCAGCATCACGATGAGCACAAGTCCGCCGAGGAGCGCCGGTCCGACGATGTCGTTGGTGAGCGCGCCGGTGACTGCAAGCGCCGCCGTCATGACCCACAGCACGAGCAGCAGCCAGGTCGGGATCAGAAGAACCGCCCGGTCGAAGCCATGCCACGCGAGATAGCCAATGAGCCCGCAGCCGAGGATGGCAATCAGGAGGAGCGAGATGCGCGCGATGCCGGACGCGATCGGAGCGTCAAACCAGGCGAGCGCGACGAGCGCGGCAAGGAATGCGAGCCAGACATAAGCGATATGGGCATAGCGAACGTGCCAGCGATTGAGATTGAGATAGGCGAAAAGAAACACGACCAGCGTCGCTGCGAGGATCGCTTCACCCGACGCGCGCCAGATTTGCTCGGAATCGGCCGACAGCGCGAACACCTTGCCCCAGAACCCGAAATCCACACCGATATAGACCAGCACCGCCCAGCCGAGCGCGGCGGCGGCCGGGAACATGATGCTTCCCTTCACCACGAACAGAATGGTCAGAAAC
>CATPCO010000776.1 GCA_955652925.1 uncultured Xanthobacteraceae bacterium
GAGTCTAGACTCCACGCAGTCTGGAGTCTGTTGCGCAAAAGCCACTATCCGCCCGGGAATGCTTTCGCCGGGCGATTAATCGATGCGTTCCAGAGAGCCTGCAGCGTCGCGCGAACTGATTTGATCAGGTTTGCAAATCGACGTTTTGCTTGCTTTCGAGACGTCGATGAATCGAGTCCCAAGCGTAAAAGAGAAGGAATCCCAGCACCGAAGCCGATACAAGCCAACCCGCGAAAAATCTCAGGTGTTCGAAACCTGCGAGATGCTCCATCGCATTTACGTTCTGACGCGGCGCAGTGCCACATTTAATTTAGTCCTGACCGCGATTGTATAGCTGCATTGCGAGAGGACCGAAAAAAGGTCGCTCCGCCACGAATCACGGCCGTCCTCGATGATGATCAGATTGGGCCAGAGTGTTTCCGAAGACTCTCGAAAAAAAGCGCCCAACACTGTGTCTTCTGCGCCTTCGACATCTATTTTCAGGGCATCAACGTGCGAAATCTCTTCTTGCCTCAATAGATCAAGCAACGTGCGGCAATCCACCAGCGGCGCGTGCGATTCGGCATTGAATTGGTCGCCTTCCATGCTGGTCAAAGCTCGCGTACGCGTGCCGCCACGGTCACGATCATCGACATCCAGCGCAACCAGCCCCTGCTTTTCACCCAGAGCGACCGGAACCACTTGGATTGGAATGCCAGGATTCGCCGCAATGTTGAATCGCAATCGGTTCAGATTTTGAGGCTCTGGCTCGATGGCCAGAATCTTCGCTTTCGGGCCGGCACAAGAGGCGACGAAAAGCGAAAACAACCCCACGTTCGCTCCAACATCGATGAACACGAAAGTTCGGTCGGCGGCCTTGGCCTTCTCGATCTCCGCGGCCAATTCCACACGTTCGGCGGGTTCATACATTTGCGGGGTGAAAAGCGCATTCTTCTCGCAGCCGTTGCGCCGGGGGTGCAATCGCATGCGTAGCCCCCAGCGTACAACGTCCAAACCACCATCGTCGGCGAGGTGCCTCGTCACAATGCGTCGCAATGCAATTGCGAGGCGCAGCCCAAGCCAATTGTCGGGCAGACGGCTCGTTGTCGCGATTACGCTGTTATCAAGCCGTCCCGGCGCTCGCGCTCCGAAGGCCGGCTCGATCATGGCTCGACCCCGTAGGACGGATGGGCCGTGCAAGCTGGGCTGTCACGAGTGGCCAACGCCTGATCGACAGCCACGAGCACCTGTCGCGCGGTGAGCTCATCGAGGCAGCGGCTATAGCTCAGGAGATGCCCTTCGCAGCCCAGCTTCTCGCAGGGCAGGCAGGGTTGAGGATTCTGCACCACCCAAACATTGCCACGGCGCTGAATTGTCCCGGCGGCGTCCCAGGGCCGTTCGAGACCTCCCACCGGCCAGGGACCGATGAGCCGTGGGCTGGTCGGCCCATAGAGCGCAATGGTGGGGCAGCCGCTGGCGGCCGCAAGGTGAGTCGTGGAGGTATCCGGTCCGACGTAAAGAGCAGCTTCCCTGAGCAATTGGGCTAGTTCGCCCCAGCCGAGCCGCAGCCGGCTCACCAACGTTCCGGCAGAGCCCCACACCCGATCGAGATAAGCGCGTTCGGCAGGATCAGGTCCTTCGGTCGCAATGATGGCCAAACCGCGCTCTGCCAGTCCATGGGCAAGGCCCTGCCATCCGGCGTCGTTCCAGCGCTTGTACTGATAGAACGGATTGGCATGCAGCACTGCATAGTCTTTGCGCGGAGCGAGACTGCGATTGCTCGTGCCGCGCGGACAGACAACCTCAGAGGGGGGGCCATCAAGCCCAATAGCGGCTGCGAGCGTCATGAGTTGCGTGACCCGATGCGTATCGCGCTCCGGTGTGACAGCAACATGGTGCACATGGCGCTTCCATCGCGCCCCTGTCTCTCCGGCGGCAGGCACCACCCCGATCCTCATTCGCCCCGCAAGCAGGGCGAAGAAGGTCGGCCGGTCCCCCGCCTGCGTCGAGACGACGAGGTCGTAGTGGCGAAACAGGGCGCGCGCGAGCGAGAGCGTCTCGACGATGGAGGGCCGCTCCGCCATGGTCAAAACATGATCAATGTCGGGATTGCCCACGAGGATAGCGTCACTGCCGCGAAACACCAGCATGTCCAAACATGCATCGGGAAAACCGCGCCGGATGTTGCGCACGAGCGGCGTCGTGAGCAGCACATCGCCGAGCCTGCGCAACGTGATGACGAGAATCCGCGGGTGGAGGGGCAAATCGAGTTTGATGGCGCGCGTCATTGCCTCCCTGGCACCGAGGAGGCGTGCAGGATGCTGCCGCCGAGAACTCCGACCCCCCAGACGTAAAGCCATCCTTGGCTAAAATCGAACAAATGCGAATTAAACATGGAGCACACAATATTTTGTACCACGATGATGAGACCAAACCACGCGAGCAGCGCGTGATCCTGCGACCGATCAGTCTGCGCAACGGCCAGCATCGACGTCAGTCCGGCATACTCGGTCGACTCCCCTCCCCTTTGGGCGAGGGAGCACAGCGAGTTTGTGGATCGAGCCATTCTACTCGCTCGAGAAAACAATTTCAGGTGCGCGAGCCACATCGCCAACAACACAATTGTGCCGAGAAGACCGAGGTCGAGCGCGACCACGAGAACCTGATTGTGGGGATTGGTGGTAATGGCCATGGGATGGGTCTGCGCAGTCGCGTCGCGCCGGAATAGTTCTGGAATGCTGCCGGTTCCATGACCAATGATCGGCGCCTGCGCAAGGAATCCGAGCGATTTTCTCCAGAACTCGAGTCGAAGCCCGACGGGCGAGACGACCCTGCTTTGATCGGAAAACTGCACGTCCTGAACCGCCTGCGAGACGCGCTGGCGCAGATAGGGTGAGGACACCCACACCGCGCCGGCGAGCAGCGCTGCACATAGGCAGGCCAGGAGCGCTCCCCTCCAGCTGAATTGAAGAAAACCAAACAGGACGAGCAGCACGGCCATCGCAACAAGCGTCGTGCGTGCCGTCTCGACGTACACGATATTGGCAATAAACACGAGCGCAGCGAACACAAGCATGAGCGCGCGTCGGGGATGGGCGCGCCTGTGCGCGGCGGCGAGCCCAAGCAGGCCGAACGCGCAAACCGCAAACAGCTCGCTTTGGAGAATGTAATCTTTGACCGGAACTCCAATATGCGTGTTGCCGCGCCACGGCAGTCCCGGGACCAGCGCCAGTCCGAACGAGACGGCAAGCAAGACGGCGCAAGAGGCAAGCAGGGCGAGCAGCACCCACTCGGCTTGGCCGGTACGGCGGAACTGCGCGAGCACGAACGGTAGCAGCAAGAGTTTATGATATCCGCTCAGCCCGGCGAGGCGATCGGTCCAGCTCACGTCCGCCCACAGCATGCCGAGCGCGCCGAGGAGCCACAACAGGATTGGCAGTCCGCCGGCCGGCGCCATCAGCTCACGCCGCAGCATGGAAAACTCGAGCGTCGGCAGGAGCACGACTAGCCACAGCCCGATCAAGATGCCGGTCGCCGAGGTGGACCATGGCAACGAGAGCGCGACCGCGACTGCAAGCGCGTCCGCAAACTGTGCCAGGCGCGCGCGATCGACGAGGGGACGCGCGTCGGCCGGCAGCAGATCGGGCTTTGAAAACATCTTCATCGACTTCGATGTCGGCCCTAGGCCTGAGTGGCGCCTGCCTGATCTATTCGGCCGCGGCACGTGATTTGCGCACAATCCTCGTCGTGCTGAAGCCGGGCACGAGATCGATGAGGATCACTTCGCCCCCATCGGCTTCGACGAGATCGTGGCCGACGACCTCCTCGCGCCGATAGTCACCGCCCTTGACCAGGACCTTTGGCCGGATGCGGCGCAGCAATTCGCGCGGAGTGTCCTGCTCGAAGATGACAACCAGATCGACCGCTTCGAGCGCCGCCAGCACCTCGGCGCGCGCATGCACATCCTGCATGGGTCTCCCTTCGCCCTTTAATCGCTTAACCGAGGCGTCGCTGTTAAGACCGACGATCAGGCGATCACAGGCCGCGTGCGCCTGGGTCAAGAGCTTGATGTGCCCGGGATGAAGGAGATCGAAGCAGCCGTTCGTGAAGCCGATCCGCAGGCCAGCGCGGCGCCATTCCATCAGCCGCTCATCGAGACTATTCCAATCGAACAGAATCTTTTCTTCCGGCGCGAGCGATGCGGCCGGAAGCAGACGCGTGCGCAGTTCCATGGCAGAAACCGTGGCGGTGCCGCGCTTGCCGACTACGACGGCGGCTGCGGCATTGGCCGTGCGCATGGCGGCCTCGAGATCGGCACCCGAGGCCAACATGACCGCCAGCGTTGCGATCACAGTATCGCCAGCGCCCGAAACATCCCGCACCTTGACCGGATAGGCAGCCACATGAACGTACTCGCCGCCGGTTGCTATCAGCGACATGCCTGCTTCGCCGCGAGTCACCAGCACAGCCTCGCTGCCGACCTCACCCATGATCTCGGCTGAAGCCAAGGCGATATCCTGCTCACTTATCAAAGGCCGCCGAACCGCATCCGCGAGTTCGTGCCAGTTGGGCGTGATGAGTGTTGCTCCCATGTAGATCGAAAAGTTCTTTCCCTTGGGATCCACGATCACCGGCTTTGCAAGCTTGTTCGCCGCCTCGATAACGGCGCGAATAACCGGGGCGGTAAGGGCGCCCTTTGCGTAATCGGAAAGCACCACAGCGCCAACTCGCGGCAGTGCCGCCAGCGCGTGCTCGATGACCCTGTTTTCCGTTTCGCCACCGATGGGCTTGCTGCTCTCCCAATCGGCGCGAAGCAGATGGGTCGAGTGATGTTCAGATACAAAGCGGATCTTGCGCGTGGTGGGACGCGAGCTGTCGATGACCAGATGGGACTTGATCAACGGCACGCTGGCCACTCGCGTGGCGAGAGTACGGCCAGCATCGTCTTCGCCAATGACGCCTACGAAGACACAGCGCGCGCCAAGGCCCGCGACATTGCACGCAACATTTCCGGCCCCGCCCACGACCAGCTCGCTTCGCCTCACCGCCAGCACCGGTGCGGGCGCTTCCGGCGAGATCCGTGCGACTTCGCCGTACACGAAATCATCGAGCATCAAGTCTCCCACGCACAGCACCGTCTGCCGGGGAATCGTTTCGAGCGCGGCTTCGAAGTTGAACATCAGCTTGTGCTACGGTTACCCTGTCTCAGCGGTACCGATCGGGCATATTGAGAAACGCAGTGACATATCGTGTCACCCCCTCTTCAAGCGAGGCGAAGCCGGCGTTGTACCCTGCCCGTCGCAGGTTTTCGACATTGGCTTGGGTGAAATATTGATACTGCTTGCGAACTGTAGTCGGCATGTCGATATATTCGATGTTTGGGCTCTTACCGAGGGCATTGAACATCGCAGTGATCAGATCCCGGAAGCTGCGTGCCCTGCCCGTACCCACGTTGAAAATGCCGCACACTCTCGGCGAGTGCAGAAGCCAGCACATTACTGCAACGGCGTCTTCGACATAGATGAAGTCGCGTTTCTGTTCGCCATCCCCGACTCCTGCATTGTGCGATTTGAACAGGCGCACCGGCTTACCCGCGATGGCGTCATCGAAGCGTTTGGCGATGAGACTCATCATCTCGCCTTTGTGATATTCGTTTGGACCAAACACGTTGAAGAATTTGAGGCCGGCCCACTGCGGCGGTAGCTCCCCGCCGTTTCCGTAACGCCCTGCAATCACTTGGTCAAAAAGATGCTTGCTCCATCCATAGAGATTCATGGGCCGCAAACGCCGCAGCCCCTCAGTGCACCAATTATCATCGAAACCGTTGCTTCCATCCCCATAAGTGGCAGCCGACGAAGCGTAAATGAAGGGCGTTCGTGAGCTGGCGCACCAGTCCAGCAGCCGCAGTGAAAGGCGGAAATTGGTTTCGATCACGAGATCGCCGTCGGACGCGGTGGTATCCGAGATCGCGCCCAGATGAAGAACGGCTTCGAGCTTTCGCCCTTCGAGCCAAGCCATGAGTTCGCTCGGAGGGACCACGTCGCCTAGTCTACGCTTTTCGAGATTGCGCCACTTTTCTCCGACCCCGAGCCAGTCGCTGACCACGATGTCGTCGCGCCCGCCCTCATTGAGCTGTGCGATCAGGTTCGATCCGATAAAGCCAGCCCCGCCGGTCACCAGCAGCATTAACGGCCCTCGCCACTTACCGCTCTCTACCTGCCCCAGCGAGCCAGGCCCGCGCAATGTTGCCAGAGCTTGGCTGTGCTAGACAGGTGGGACAGTCTGGTCGCGCCCGACGCTTGGCAAGAAGCGGACGTTCGTTCATCCCTAGCCGTGATGATGACCCTAGTCGATGGATAAATTGCCAATTCTCATTGTGCCTTACATGTGGATCGGCGATTTTGTTCGCTGCCACACGGTGGTGAAGCTGCTGCGAGCACGGGATCCTTCTCGCTCCATCGACATGTTGGCGACGGGGATGGTCGCTCCGCTTCTCGACTACATGCCGGGGATCCGCAAAGGCGTTGTCGTCGATCTCCCGCGCAAGCGCTTGGCCTTCGGGGAGCATGGTGCGCTCGCCAAACGGCTGCGGGCAGAGGGGTATGGCCAAGCGCTCATAATGCCGCGGACCTGGAAATCGGCCTTGGCGCCCTATCTTGCCGGTATCCCCGTGCGCACTGGTTTTCTGGGCGAGGGCCGTTTCGGCTTAATCAATGATTTGCGCTTCGGGGAGCGCCGGCTGCCGCGCATGGTGGACCGCTGTGCCGCCCTTGCGCTGCCCGCAGCGGAGCCCCAACCCAAGGAATGGCCTCAGCCCGAGCTCAAGGTCCCCGCGGCCGAAATCGCGGCTTGGCGCCAGCGGCGGGGACTTGGGACCGATTCCGACACGATCGCGCTGGCGCCCGGGGCCGTCGGGCCATCCAAGCGGTGGCCCGCGGAATATTTCGCCGAGCTGGCCAGGCGCCTTTTGGCGCAGGGCTACAGCCTATGGGTGCTGGGGGGCCCCGGCGAAAAAGAGATCGCCGAAAAAATCGCGCAACCCGACCCGACGCGTATCCGCGACCTCACGGGTCCTGACCTGCGCAACGCCATTGTCGCGCTCGCAGCGGCTCGCGTGGCAGTATCCAACGATTCCGGGCTCCTGCACGTCGCCGCTGCGCTCGGCACGCCGAGCATTGGCATCTTCGGACCTACCAGCCCTTGGCATTGGGCGCCGCTCAACCCGATCGCCGCGGTGATCGAGACAACAACCGAGCTTGCGTGCCGGCCCTGCCATAGACCGGTTTGTCGGCTCGGGCATCATCGTTGCATGCAAGATATCGACGTCGAGCGGGTCGCGCTCGCAACCCGCTCCGCTATCGGTACCGCGCCAATAGCCGAGAAGCTCAATGCGGTTTGAGGCGCAGGCGAACTGCGAAGCATCTGCCAGGCCCGCTGGAACAATCGCGCCACATGCAACAGCTAGTAGACTAACTTCTGCGATCCAGCATCACCCGCAGCGCGCCTTCGTCCTTTTTTGCGCTCTGCATGGGTTGGTTTGGACGGCACTGCCTTCGGTGCTCTACGCCAATCTTCCGCTCGATCTCATTGAAGCCCTCACCTATGGCCGTGAATGGCAGATCGGCTACGACAAGCTGCCCCCCTTGCCTTGGTGGATGATCGAGATCGTGCACCGATTGATTGGTTTCGATACCGCCTATTATGCACTCGCCCAATTCGCCGTGATCAGCGCCTTCGCGCTGGTCTGGTGGACGGCACGGCCGCTGGTCGGTGAGATCGGTGCTCTTGTTGCGGTCCTTATCATCGACGGGCTGCACTACTTTCATTACACGGCCGCCAAGTTCAATCACGATGTGATTGAGCTGCCGCTCTGGGCGCTCGCAGGCTACTCGTTTCATGCGGCGCTCAAACGCGGCCGCATGCTCCACTGGCTGCTTCTCGGACTAGCGATTGGGCTTGCGTTGTGGGCAAAGTATTTCGTCGTTGTCCTGGCACTGCCGCTTGCGCTCTTTCTGGTGTTCGATCGCGAGGCGCGCAAGCACTTGGCCACGCTCGGCCCTTGGATTGCACTCGCCGTCGCGCTCGTCGTGATGATGCCGCATCTCGTCTGGCTCTGGGACAGCGATTTTCTGCCTTTTGCCTATGCAGAGAGGCGCGCGGCTCCTTCGCGCGGCATCATCGACCATCTTCTCCATCCTTTTGTTTTCGCGCTTAGCCAGCTCCTGTTCCTGCTTCCGTCGCTCTTGATCGCAGCCATGCTGGTATGGCCGCGTTCGTCGCCGCCCAATCTGCTCGCAGCCACGTCAAAAGGCGGCACGGTTCCAGCAGGAGACAACAGCGGGAGCACAGCCGATGGGTTTGATCGTCGCATCGTGACGCTGCTCGCGTTTGGGCCGGCTGTTACCGTGATTGCCCTGTCCGCACTTAGCGGACGCGGCGCCATCGCGATGTGGGGATACCCGCTCTGGCTGTTTCTGGGATTATGGATGGTGCTTCGAGCCCCAACCGCGATTGACGCCGCGCGGTTTCTCCGCATTGCCGCAGCCTGGAGCGCGGTGTTCGCGATCTTCGCGTTCGTATTTATTGCAAACTATTCCTTCCTCCCGCTGATCGATCAGCGCTATCGTGCCCCCTTTTTTCCCGGCGACCGGCTTGCCGGCGAGCTCGCGCGAGGCTTTCGGGCGGCAACCGGCCAGCCATTGGCCTATGTGATCGGGACGATGTGGGAGGGCGGGAACGTTGGCCATTACGCGCGCGAGCAGCCCCGCGTTTTGATCGATGGCGATCCGCGCCGGGCGCCTTGGATCGATGTAGGCGACCTGCGCAGCAAAGGCGCCGTGGTGGTGTGGACCTGTAGCGAAAACACCAAAAACAAATGCAATGTCGACGCCTCGGTCATACCACTTGCGTTTCGCGGAATTGGTGGGGATGCGCAGGTGCAGCCGCCCTTTGCTCTGCCCTTCCGGCATGGCGACATGGTGCTCATCGTGGGATGGGCAATCCTGCGGCCAACTCCAACGTACTCGATGCGATATGGAAAAGATCTCGGTCTATATTCTCGCTTATAACGAAGCGCAGAAGATCGCCGATGCGGTTGCAAGCGTGCTTTGGGCGGACGAGATCATCGTGATCGATTCCGGCAGCACAGACGCAACGGCGGAAATCGCTGCACGTCTGGGCGCGCGCGTGGTCCAGATTCCCTTTCACGGCTTTGGTGATTTGCGCAATCGGGCGGTCGAGGAATGCCGGCATGACTGGATTTTCAGCCTCGATTCCGACGAGCGGTGCACGGCAGAGGCCCGCGATGAGGTTCTTTCGATCCTTTCCAGCCCGCCAGCCCACGATGCGTATCTCGTGCCACGCCGCAATTACATGATGGGGCGCTGGATCAAAGGCTCCGGATGGTATCCGAACTTCCGGCAGCCGCAGCTCTTTCGCAAAGGGGCGATGCGCTACGACACCCAACCCGTGCATGAAGGCTACGTTCTGCTGACGCAGCGGCCTCTGGGAAAATTGCAAAGCGCAATCTGGCAGATCCCGTTTCGGAATCTCGAGGAGATCATCGCCAAGATGAATCGATATTCCTCCCTCGGCGCTGCTAAGCTGGCGAGCCAGCGCATTTCGATGGGAGGCGCACTTGGACACGCGCTCTGGGCCTTCATCAAGCATTTCCTGATGAAGGGCGGCTACAAGGACGGCTGGGCCGGCTTCGTCATCGCTCTCGGAAACTTCGAAGGCACCTTTTACCGCTACGCCAAGCGCTATGAACAGTTGAAGGGCTGGTCCCCTCCCCCACAACACGCGTTGCGGCGTGAAGGAAGGAGCGGTACTCAGCCGGTTCAAGGATGACCGAGCGGCCGTTCCCCGATCCGTTGGCGCACTTTGCGTTTGAAGTCGCGAATGCGCCGGAACGGCACTCCGAGATAGTGCTTGCGAAAGAACTGCCAGTTTCCCAAAACACCGACCCGTTCTGGCGAATCTTCCGGAACATACCATCCGTTGAGACCGGTCCGGCGCACCCAACGATAGCCGCGAGAGATAAGAGCGCGGTGAACGCGCAGGTTTTTGGCGTGATCTTCGATCAGGATCAATCGCGGCCGCCAGTGGGAAAGGGTCACGCCGGCAAGGACCTCGGTTTCATGACCTTCCACGTCGATGGAAAGAAAATCGATAGGATGCGGTGCCTGTGCATCAAACAAAATCTCGTCCAGAGTCCTCGCTTTGACCTCGATCTCGCCCGAATTGCGCGTGCCCGGGACGAAGAAATCCGGGTCCAGGGAAGAATGCGTGCCTGCCATCTGCAACCCGGCCATTCGCAGCCTCATGATCTTTCCCGAATTATGCGGGGACGAGCACGCGATCTCGTAGACCAGGGAGCGTCGTCGTTCGCGCAGCCGCGCCGCAAGCTCTGGCAGCGGCTCAATGAGAACTCCCGTCCAGCCACGCTGTTCGAGACGCCAGGTCTGAGAATCGCGTTCGGGATCGTTGGCACCGACCTCGACAAAATACCCTGACGTCACGTGTTCAAAATAGTCTTGCAGGAGCAGGCGCTCCTGTTCATACGGGAAAACGGCTGAAGGACCCAAGCGGTTGAACAACGAGACGACCTTAGCGCGTCCGGTTCGCGATCTGATATCGGTTATCGTCACGACCTACAATCGTGAAGACGCGCTCGTCGCAGTGCTGCGCGGATTGGCGCGTCAAACTGACCGGAAATTCGAGGTGATCATCGCCGATGATGGCTCGCCACCATCCACTGCTTGTGTGATAGCAGCCTGGCAGTCGCAATTCGACCGGCTTGCACGTGTCTGGCACGAGCGCAAGGGTTTTCGCGCGGCGGAAATCAGGAACCGAGCCATCCTGGAATCATTGGGCGAGGTTTGCATCTTCCTTGACGGCGACTGCATTCCCAGGCCGGATTTCGTCGCCGCACACCGGCGGCTGGCAGAGCCGGGCTGGTTCGTCGCCGGTAATCGCGTGCTGCTATCAGCTGAATTGACGAAGCGGATCCTCGGCGCCCAGATCGAGCCGGAATTGTGGCCCCTGCGGGAATGGACGGCAAGGCGGCTCAAGGGCGAGATCAATCGCCTGCAGCCGCTTTTGTGGTTGCCGCTGGGACCGATCCGCCGGTTCACAGGGGGAGCATGGAAAAGCATTCGTAGCGCCAATCTGGCGGTCCGTCGCAGCGATCTAATGGAGGTCGATGGCTTCGATGCGGCATTCAGCGGCTGGGGCCGGGAAGATTCCGACATTGTCGTGCGCCTGATGCGCCTCGGGGTACGTCGCAAGGATGGGAGATTCGCCACCGCTGTCCTGCATTTGTGGCACCTGGAGAGCGATCGCTCGCGCTTACCCCAAAACGACCGGCTTCTGGCTGATGCCATCCGAGTGCAGCGGATCCGGGCCAAGATCGGCCTATCGACGCTCAGCCCCTGATCGCGACAGGCTCCGGGTTAACATGCCGCGCAAGCAGGTTCTCAATCCGGTCGATTACCGCCGCGGCCGAAATTTCCTCCATGCAGGCGTGATTGTGGGGGCAGCGGCTCAACGCGCGCAGATAACACGGCGAACACGGCAGATCGGCCTTTAGTACCGCATCGGGACGCCGGTACGGCCCAACCCATAGCGGATCGGTTGGCCCGAATATGCTCACCACCGGCCGCCCGAGCGCCACTGCCAAGTGCATTGGACCGGAATCATTAGTGAGACATAGTGTAGAGCGTTGGATCAGTGCGCCCAGTTCGCTCAAGTTGGTTTCGCCCGCGAGGTTCAGGACACCCGCTGCAGCCGCGGCCACCGCCTCACAGACGGCGCGCTCGCGCTGTGATCCCGTCAGCACCACCGCAAAAGCTTGCCGCACGAAATGCCGGGCCACCTCGGCAAATCCGGCAACACGCCAACGTTTGGTTTCCCAGATACTTCCTGGTGCAACCACCAACAGCTTTGCGCCGTTGCGGTGCTTTGCAAGCAGCGCATCGATACGCGTGCTTGCCGCATCCGGGATGACAAACGAAAAATCGGCCGGTCCGGCGTCGAAGCCAAGCATTGATCCAATGCTGAGATAACGATCGACCGCATGCATGTCGAGCGTCGGCAACTGGATGTGATGCGTGTAGGCGAGCCAAGATCCCTCGCGCGCTCCTTGCCACGCGTGGTTCCGTGCCGAGGCCGGCAATATTCTCGATGATGCTTTCCAGAGCTCGCGACGTGGACGGTCAAATCCGACGCGCGCGGAAGCACCGGTTGCGAGCGTGAGCAATGCGCTGCGAAACTGCCCGTGCATATCGATGACCAGATCATAGTGATTGGCCTTGAGCTTGGCGGCGAGCCGCCCCGCGCTTGCGTAGGGAGACCAGCGCCATGGCCGCGACCATTCATGCCGCGCGAATTCGATGACATTGCTGATCGCCGGCTGGTGCCGCAGCAGGTCGGCAAACACGGACGTCGTCAACCAGTCAATGCGCGCGGATGGATAGCGCCGGCACAATTTGTGCAGCACGGGTATGGTGTGGAGGACATCCCCGAGCGCCGAGAGCTTGATCAACAGGATGCGCTGGAAGTCGTGGGTCGAGAGCTGTTCTGCTTGCAACGCTTAAAGTCCTCGGCACGGCAGGATGTATTCCGCACTATTAATGCGAATACGTCAGAGAGAGAAGGGTCGAAAATGGCAATTCCGGATCTCGCGCCGTTCATCAAGCATTAGTCGACGGCCCAGGGCTCGCGCGCGACGTCGAGCTTGGTCTGATGAACTTCAACGCGGCCCATTGCAGTGAGGCGCACCAGATTCACGGTGCCCGCATAGCTTGGCGAGCCGCAATAGTAAGCTTTCTTCACGGCACCGACGGTTGCCGGCCGGTTCCAGTGACCGAGCGCGATGTAATCTGCGCCCGTCGCTGCGAGTTCGTCATCCCCTATGAGCCAAGACGGGCGTAGCCGGGTGGCGCGGTCAGGCAGGGGCACATAATGTCCATGGGCAAGCACAACTTGCCATCTCGTGGAGCGCTGTCGGGGACGCTCCAACGGAATCATGTCTGCGTAACCGCGATGAGCGCGGCCCCACACTTCTAGCTCAAGATCATCAAGGATCACTGCCTCCTCGTGAGTTACACCGATCACGTGAAGGTTTGCAGCGCCCGAGATCGCGCGGTGCGCATAGATCGAATTGGAAACGACGGGATCGTGATTCCCGGGCAGCAACACGATCGGCAGCCCCGCTGCGGAAATAAGACCCGCGGCACGCTCGACGAGGTCAACCGGAAGCCGATGCGAATCGAACGTGTCGCCGGCAAGCACGAGCACGTCGGCCTGGAAACCTCGGGCGGCACTCAACACGGCCGACAACACGGCCGTGCCATCCCCTCCGTGCAACCGCGCCGAATAGTCATGCTCCAAATGCAGATCAGAACTGTGGATAATGAGGACGTCCCCGCCCGCTCGCCGAGTCATGGATCGGACGCTTCATCCAGCAAACCACGCCTATGTATTGGCACAGCAGGACGCGTGCTTACGCGGCGATGGGACACGATGTCACATCCCACACCGGATCACCATCGAAGCTCGCCATGCCGCACAGCTGCTTGTCACTGGATTGCCAATTTCACGTCGTTCATCCCGGCCGAGTAACCGTATGGGGGATGGCGTGCATGAGTTCCAATGAATTCTACCGGACCCAAGCGGAAGATTGCCTGCGGATGGCCCGCTCGGTCCAGAACGATTGCGACAGGCCCTTCTGGCTGAATTTGGCTCAATCCTGGCTGCAGCTGGCCGAGCATTCCAGCCGCAAGACGGTGTCCAGCCCAGCGCCTCCCGCGTCGGGAGACTGATTGAGCAGCTTCAAATGCTCATGCTCACAGCGGCAAGTTGTCATGCTTGCGGGCAGGCATTTCCGCGCGTTTCTGCCGAAGCATCGCGAGCGCGCGTGCAACACGTCCGCGCGTCGCGCGCGGCATGACCACGTCGTCGATATAGCCCCGTTCGGCCGCCGCGAAGGGCGACAGGAAACGGTCCTCGTATTCCCGCGTGCGCGCGGCAAGTTTAGCGCTGTCGCCGCTGTCGGCCCGAAAGATGATCTCGACTGCGCCTTTCGCGCCCATGACAGCGATTTGCGCCGTCGGCCAGGCATAGTTCACATCCCCGCCAATGTGCTTGGACGCCATGACATCATAGGCGCCGCCAAAGGCTTTGCGCGTGATCACCGTGACGAGCGGAACCGTGCATTGGCTATAGGCGAACAGCAATTTGGCTCCATGCTTGATCAACGCGCCGTATTCCTGGTTCGTGCCCGGCAGAAATCCCGGCACATCAACCAAGGTGACGATCGGAATTCCAAACGCATCACAGAAGCGCACGAACCGCGCGGCCTTGCGTGATGCATCAATGTCGAGGACGCCGGCAAGCACCATCGGCTGGTTTGCAACGATGCCCACCGTTCTTCCACCGATACGACCAAAGCCGATAACGATGTTCTTCGCAAACGTCTCTTGCAGCTCGAAGAAGTCGCCCTCATCGACGAGCTTAAGAATCAGCTCCTTGATGTCATAGGGTCGATTGGGATTGCTCGGCACCAGCGTGTCGAGCGATTTTTCTTCCCTCTCGATGTCGTCCTCGCAGGGCCATTGGGGTACACCGGCTTCGCTGTTGGCTGGCAGAAAATCGAGGAACCTGCGTATCTGCAAGAGGCACTCAACGTCATTTTCATACGAGCCATCCGCGATCCCCGATTTGGTTGTATGGACGGAGGCTCCACCCAGTTGTTCCGCGGTCACGACTTCGTTCGTCACGGTTTTAACGACGTCCGGCCCGGTTACGAACATGTAGCTCGTGTCGCGCACCATGAAGATAAAATCCGTCATGGCGGGAGAGTAGACATCGCCACCCGCACAGGGACCCATGATGACGGAAATCTGTGGGATGACGCCGGAGGCGAGTACGTTACGCCTGAACACTTCGCCATAGCCGCCGAGCGCCGCCACCCCTTCCTGAATGCGTGCCCCGCCGGCATCGAAAAGGCCGATGATGGGAGCCCGCGCTCTCATCGCGAGATCCTGTATCTTCGTGATCTTCTGCGCGTGAGCCTCGGAAAGCGAGCCGCCGAATACGGTAAAATCCTTGGCGAAGGCAAAGGCCGTGCGGCCATTCACGCTTCCCCAGCCGGTGACGACGCCATCGCCGGGGATTTTGCTCCTGTCCATGCCGAATTCGGCTGAACGGTGCTCGACAAACATGTCGAACTCCTCAAAGGAGCCCTTGTCCATGAGGAGCTCGAGCCGTTCGCGCGCCGTGAGCTTGCCGCGCCCGTGCTGTGCAGCAATGCGGGCGGGCCCTCCCCCCGCTCGCGCCCGTTCACGGCGTTGCTCCAGTTTTTCCAGAATTTCTTTCATCGCTTGGTACAGCCACGGTGCGGTCGAAATTCCATAGCACGTATAGACATTTGGGGGTAACCTAGCCAATTCCACCGCCTCAGAGTATCCGAGGGGAGCAAGACATGCCCAAGGCGTTTCGTTACTGTGCTGCCATGTTTATTGCTGGTCTGACCGCAGCTGTCGGGCCGGCAATCGCGCAGTTTCCTCCCACTCCCGATGACCCGCCGGAGCAGCCCAGATCCAAACGACCTGCTGCTGCGCTGGCGTCCGGCCCAGGCATCAATGGAAATTGGAGCGGACAGCTCCATCAGGTGGGCAGCGAGACGCCGTACAAATTCGAGATCATGATCAACGGCAACGGCGCTCAAACCAGATACCCGGACCTCGATTGCACGGGCAAGCTCACTCGGGTTGGCGCGTCCAAATTATACGCTTTCTTTGTTGAGACCATTACGAAAGGGCAAGTGGATAAGGGGGGCCGCTGCCCTGATGGAACCATCACGGTGGCGCGGCAGGGGGACGATCTCAGCCTCGGATGGTTCGGCAGCGTGCAGGGAGATACGATTATTGCCTACGGCACGCTGAAGAAGAAGTGAGCGAGCTATTTGGCGTGCAAAACCCGTTCGGCCGCCTCGAATTCCGCCCAGCGCAACGCGCGGTGATTGAGCGCGAGCTCATCACGTCCCCACAACTCCATGTTCCAGTCTTCATCCACATGGGCCGCCGACCACGCTTGCGTGAGGGATAACGCCTTGTGCGCAACGGCGAGCGCGATCAGCGCAGAGCCGGTCAACGTCGTCATTGAATACACTGCGCCAAGCCGCCAGGGATCCGCAGGAATGGCGGCGCGCACAGCGCACAGCGCCTCGGAGAGCTGATTGACATGCCTGATGCCAGTGCCCAGCACAAAATGCGCGCCGAGTGAGGTTGAAGCCCAGTCTAATACTGGATCCCAGGCCGCGGCTTGGCGCTCCACCAAGCCTTGGGGATTCTCTGCCCGGTAGCACACCAGATCGGAAGCGAGATATTTTTCCACCTCCGCCGCTACTTCCGACGGCGATTGCGCGACACCATCGATGATGCTGTTTGCCAATCGGGTTAGCGGCATTTTGACGGGATCAATTGCGTCCTGCTGGCTCTCCCATTCGGCAGCGAGAGCCTCCGTCAGAGAGCGCCGCGGACTTCCCAGAGAGCGCCCACCCGGCGTCTTTACCACGCGGCAATCAAGTGCGACGCAGACCCCCCCATCGCTCTCTTTGACATGGGCGCGCTCGTAAAATCGCCGGCGCAGCGGCGACCGCATGGCTCGTCGCGTTGCCGCAATGGGATCAAGCCGCCCCGGAAATATGTCATCCAGCAATTCTCGCATGAAACGAGAATGTATGGTGACTCCTTGGCCAACACTACCGCATTTCGTGGGCGCTGAGCCGCGCGGCGATGCTGCATCGCAGCATCAAGGTCTAGCCAATTGTTTAATCATTTCCGCAGCTTATCTACTATGGAGAGAAGTTTACGCGACAGCCCCGGCCATTGCCGCCATTTTGGCGCCGCAATACACGATTGAGTGAAACCGCCACAGTAAAACCCTGTTATGACGAATGTATCGGTGGAATTTCCATAGGCGCTCCACTAGTATCCGCGCCGGATTCGGCAACGGGGTTCACAACCCAAGCCGAAGAGCCGACGCGGGTTCGCGCAGGGGTTTTGGAGGCTGAGCGCGGCTCGCGTGCGTGCAGAGGAGTCAATGAAACCTACCGACATTTCGGCACCTGACTATTTCCACAAGGTCGTGGATTGTCAGTGGGCTTGCCCGGCACACACGCCTGTTCCCGAATATATCCGATTGATCGCGGCAGGTCGCTACAGCGACGCCTACATGGTCAATTGGAAATCCAACGTATTTCCGGGAATTCTTGGACGCACCTGTGATCGGCCCTGCGAACCGGCCTGCCGCCGCGGCCGCGTTGAAAAAGAGCCGGTCGCCATCTGCCGCCTCAAGCGGGTGGCTGCTGATTTCAAGGATGACATCCGCAGCCGGTTGCCTCGGCCAGCCGTTGTAAAAAACGGCAAGCGCATTTCGCTTGTGGG
Source organism: uncultured Xanthobacteraceae bacterium (assembly GCA_955652925.1). GTDB lineage: Bacteria > Pseudomonadota > Alphaproteobacteria > Rhizobiales > Xanthobacteraceae > VAZQ01. The sequence continues at coordinate 17,430 of CATPCO010000776.1, forward strand.
TGGTGGGCCAGCTTCACTCACTGTCGCCCGCGACCTCGCGCCACTTGGCTATCATTGCATCATCTTCGACCAGGACCCGAAAGCAGGCGGGATGATCCGCACGCAGATTCCGAGATTCCGTCTGCCGGAATCCATCATCGATGAGGAGTGCGATTACATCCTCAACCTCGGTATGGAATTTCGCGGCGGTAAGCGAATCGACAGCTTGAAAGCACTGCTCAATGAAGATTGGGATGCGATTTTCATCGGCTCCGGAGCGCCACGCGGGCGCGATCTCGATATTCCCGGCCGAAAAGAAGCGGCTGCAAACATTCATATCGGAATCGATTGGCTTTCTTCCGTTTCATTCGGGCACATCGACAAGATCGGCAGGAGAGTGATCGTGCTGGGCGGCGGTAACACCGCCATGGACTGTTGCCGCTCATCGCGCCGGCTAGGGGGCCAGGATGTGAAGGTGGTCGTGCGCTCGGGCTTCGACGAGATGAAGGCGTCCCCATGGGAGAAGGAGGACGCCATGCACGAAGACATTCCCATTCTGAATTTCCTGGTCCCGAAGGAATTCACGCACCAGAGCGGCCGGCTCAGCGGAGTGGTGTTCGAGAAGGTGAAGGTCGAATACGACGCGAGCGGCCGGCGTAATCTCGTTCCGACCGGAGAGCCCGATCAGCACATGCCCTGCGATGACGTCCTGGTCGCAGTCGGCCAGGAGAATGCGTTCCCCTGGATCGAGCGCGACATCGGCGTTGAATTCGACAAATGGGACATGCCCAAGGTCGATCCAAAGACTATGGCTTCGACCCATCCGAGGGTGTTCTTCGGCGGCGACTCGGCGTTCGGACCGAAGAACATCATCTGGGCGGTGGCGCACGGCCATGACGCAGCTCTTTCAATCCATCAGTTGTGCTCGGGGCTGCCGGTCGAGGATCGTCCCACCCCAATGGTGGAGATCATCAGCCAGAAGATGGGTATCCACGAGTGGAGCTACGACAACGATATTGCACCCGATCGGCGCTATCGGGTGCCGCTGCGCGATAAGGTGGTCGCGCTGCGCGACATCAAAGCGGAGGTCGAGCTCGGCTATGACGTCGACCTCGCGCTTAAGGAGGCGGATCGCTGCCTCAATTGCGATGTCCAGACCGTGTTTACCTCGTCGCTGTGCATTGAGTGTGACGCCTGCGTCGATATCTGCCCGATGGACTGCATCACTTTCACGCAGAACGCAGACGAGGCCGATCTGCGAACCCGCCTCCAGGCTCCAGCGCCGAATCTGACCCAGGACCTTTACGTCGCGAATGATCTCAAGACCGGACGCGTCATGGTCAAGGATGAGGACGTGTGCCTGCACTGCGGGCTGTGCGCCGAGCGTTGTCCCACCGGCGCCTGGGACATGAAAAAATACCTCATCGACATGACTCATGTGGATGACCTATGCAGAGTGGCAGCCCGATCAGCAGCGTAAACGACTTCGTCGTCCGGTTCGCGAACGTCAACGGCTCGGGCTCGGCGAGCGCGAATGAGCTGTTTGCGCGCGCGATTCTGCGCATGGGGATTCCCGTCGCACCCCGAAACATCTTTCCTTCCAACATCCAGGGGCTGCCGACCTGGTACGAAGTGCGCGTGTCGGAGGCCGGCCACCTTGGGGCGCGCGGCGGCACCGATCTCATGGTGGCAATGAACCCGCAAACCTGGGACCGGGATGTCGCTTCGATCGAGCCCGGCGGATATCTGCTCTACGATTGCACCAAACCGCTGCCGCAATCGAAATTCCGTAAGGACATCAATGTCATCGGAGTGCCGCTCACCGCCATCTGCAACCGCGAATATACCGACGCTCGTCAACGTCAGCTATTCAAGAACATCATCTATGTCGGCGCGCTCTCTGCTCTGCTCGACATGGACGTCAAGGTGATCGAGCAGTTGATCGGCGAGCAATTCAAGTCGAAGGAAAAACTGATCGGCGCAAATATGCATGCGCTGCATCTCGGGCGCGACTGGGCGCTCATGAATCTCGCTTGTCCCATTGGTCTGCGGCTGCGCCGTGCTGATAACGTCGGGGACCGGATCTTCATCGAAGGAAACTCGGCGGCCGCATTGGGTGCGGTATATGGCGGCGCCACCGTGTGCGCATGGTACCCCATCACGCCGTCATCCTCCTTGGCCGATGCGTTCACGAGCCATTGCCGGCGGCTGCGCGTCGATGCCGCGAGCGGCAAGAGCAAGGTTGCCATCGTCCAGGCCGAGGACGAACTGGCCTCCATCGGCATAGTGATCGGTGCCGCCTGGAACGGGGCGCGCGCATTCACGGCGACCTCAGGCCCGGGAATCTCGCTGATGCAGGAATTCCTCGGACTTGCCTATTTCGCGGAGATCCCGTCGGTCATTTTCGACGTGCAGCGTGCCGGGCCATCCACGGGCATGCCGACGCGCACGCAACAATGCGATTTGATATCCTGCGCCTATGCCTCGCACGGCGATACCAAACACGTCCTGCTGTTTCCGGAGGACCCCGCCGAGGCGTTTGATTTCGCCGCGGGTGCCTTCGACCTGGCGGATCGGCTGCAGACCCCGATTTTTGTCATGCTCGACCTCGACATCGGCATGAATCACCGGCTCTGCCGTCCGCTCACCTGGGACGACAGCCGCAAATATGACCGCGGCAAAGTGATGACCGCCGCAGAGCTCGAAGCCGGAAGGGATTTCGGCCGGTATCTCGACGTAGACGGGGATGGAATTCCTTATCGCACCTATCCCGGCACTCACCCCAGCAAAGGCTCTTTCTTCACGCGCGGCACGTCGCGCGACCGCTATGCCCGCTACACTGAAGAGGGCGCAGCTTATGCCGACAACATGCAGCGGCTCCTGCGCAAATTCGAGACGGCGAAGGATCTGGTTCCGCGGCCTTTACAGGCGACCGCCGCCAAGCCGACGAAATACGGCGTGATCTACTACGGCTCGACCTCGCCGGCCATGGACGAGGCCATCCATATCATCGAGGCCCGCGGACACTCGCTCAATCGGCTGCGGGTGCGTGCTTTTCCGTTTCACTCGAGCGTGACAAGTTTTGTGGCGGACCACGACTTTGTCTTCGTGGTCGAGCAAAATCGGGATGCGCAAATGCGCTCCTTGATCGTGAATGAGTGCAGCATTGACCCTGTGCGCCTGGTGCCCATCCTGCACTACGACGGTACACCGATCACTGCCCGTTTCATCGCGCGCGCCATCGGCGAGCATCTCGATGCGTTGAAGGTGACGCCGCTGCGCAAGGTAGTCTCATGACCTATATCGCCAAGCCTAAATTCCATCACCCCGCGCTGCCGAAGAATTCTCTTGGATATACGCACCGCGACTACGAGGGGTCGGTATCGACCCTGTGCGCGGGATGCGGGCACGATTCCATTTCCGGTGCCATCATCGAGGCGTGCTTCGAGCTCGATATCGAGCCGCACCGGGTGGCCAAGCTTTCCGGCATCGGGTGCTCGTCGAAGACACCGACCTATTTTCTCGGCAATTCCCACGGCTTCAACTCCGTGCACGGCCGCATGCCTTCCGTGCTCACCGGAGCCAACCTTGCCAACCGCGATCTCATTTACCTCGGCGTTTCGGGTGACGGGGACTCCGCCTCGATCGGGCTGGGGCAATTCGTGCACGCGCTGCGGCGGGGCGTGAACATGGTTTATATCGTCGAGAACAACGGGGTCTATGGGCTGACCAAGGGCCAGTTCTCAGCGACAGCCGATCGGGGATCCAAGTCCAAGCGCGGGGTGCTCAACACTGATAATGCCATCGATCTCGTGGCACTCGCCCTTCAGGTCGGCGCCACCTTTGGGGCGCGCTCGTTCTCCGGCGATAAGGAACAGCTGGTCCCGCTGATCAAGGCCGCGATCGAGCATCAGGGTGCGGCGTTCCTCGATGTCATCTCACCGTGCGTTGCGTTCAACAATCATGCCGGCTCGACCAAGAGCTTCGATTACATCCGCGAGCATAACGAGGCCGTCAACCGGCTCGACTTCATCACCGGGCGTGCGCCGATCAGGATTGCCTATGAGGCCGGGACCGTCGAAGTGGTCGAACAGCACGATGGCTCAAAGCTCGTGCTCAAGAAGATTGCCGCGGATTATGATCCGCACGATCGCGTGGCGGCGATGACATTCCTGCAGCGCAACGCGGAGATCGGGCAGGTGGTCACGGGTCTTCTCTACGTCGATCGCGACCCGGAGGATCTGCACCGGCATTTCAATACCGTCGACGTTCCCCTCAACACCTTGACGGAGAAGGATCTTTGCCCAGGCGCAGCGGCCCTGGACAAAATCAACGCGAGCCTGAGGTAGCCTTCAATCGGCGTTCGCGCAGCGCACGCATACTTCGAGCTTGCGCCGAGCTTCCGTTCGAGTAATTCGCGGGTGCTTCGTACCTACGCAAAAAAATCAGCTTAACGCGGGCTCGCCCTACGAAGTTGCGGCGAGGAGGGCGGCGGTGACTAACACGAGGACAGCAGCGACGAAAACGACGCCCAGTGCGGCCCACACTTCGGCCCATAAGAATGTTCCGACTAGCGCGATGACTGTTCCCGCGGCGATGCCAGCGAGAATGAGCCCTGGGCGGCCCGTTCGTGAAGCTTGCCACCGACCGGTTGCCGGGTCGAACACCGGTTTAAGCGGCGGTGGCCTTGACGGCTCCTCGCCACCGAAGAGACTGGCCGGAAATTGTGCGGCATAGCGCCGCCGCCCGCTTTTCAGCGCCGGCAGATGTTCGTGGCGCGTGCTCGGGTCCGGTTCCACAATCTTGCGATACAAGTGCCAAGTCGAATGACCGAGCACCGGCACCACCACGGCGAGGCCGATGAAGAACGGCAAGGAGCCGATGATCAGCAGACTGGCGACGATCAATCCCCAGATCGCCATGGGCACGGGGTTAGCGGCAACGGCGCGCACGGACGTCAGCACCGCTTCAATTGCGCCGACATCGCGGTCGAGCAGCAGCGGAAATGAAACCACGCTGATAATCAAGACCGCGAGTGCGAACAGGAAACCGATGCCGTTGCCCACGATGATGAGCATCCAGCCGGCGGGCGTGGTGAAGACTTGGCGAACGAAATCCGGAATCGAGGCCGCCGGCTCGGGGCCGAAGTTTGCAAC
>CATPCO010000777.1 GCA_955652925.1 uncultured Xanthobacteraceae bacterium
GAACTTGTCGGCCAGATTGAAGGCATCCTGGATGCCGCCGTTCATTCCCATGCCGCCAAGGGGATTGTTGATATGCGCGGCGTCCCCAGCGAGCACGATGCGACCGTGCCGGAAGTTTTTCGCCACGCGCTGATGCACCTGGTAAATCGAACGATGCGCGATGTCATAACGCTGCAAGCGCGCTGACACGCGGTTGAGCACCCCCTGCAGCCAATCGTCGGAGAGGAGGGTGTCGTGGTCGGCATTTTGTGCTGCTGGCACCAGCACGCGCCAGAGCCCCGGGACCCGCAACAGGACCAGCCATTCGTGCGGGTCGGCGATGTAGTTGACATAGGCGATATCGCTCAGCTTCTCCTCGAACCGAAACGCAGTAGACGCGACCAGAAACAGCTCGGGATAGGTGAAGCCCTCGAACTCGATGTTGGCGGCACGCCGCACCGCACTGCGTGCGCCGTCCGCTCCAATGACGTAGCGTCCGGTCAGCTCGACCGGACCGGATGCGGTCGTGGCGGTTACCGTCACGCCCGCTTCCTCCTGGCGCACCGCCACCAGTTCGTGGCCAAAGCGGATGTCGGCGCCCGCAAGCTTGCGCAGTTTCTCATGCAGAAATTGCATCAGCTTCCATTGCTCGCACTGAACGCGGTAGGGATGACCGGTATCGCCCGCGAGCAGCGAGAGATCGAAGGTGGCGACGGGTCCGGTTTCCCGATCGCGAAATTGCCAGGTCGGTGCCTTCAGGCCGACCTCGATCATGCGGGGAACGATGTCGAATTCGTCCAGAAGGTCGAGGGTCGGGGGATGAAAGGTCGAGCCGCGCAGCTCCATGAGAAGCTCGGGCTCCGATGCCAGCAGCACGGTTGCAATGCCGCGTCGCCCGAGCGCGAGCGCGGCGGTCAGGCCGACGGGGCCCGCGCCGACCACAATGATTCGATCATTCCTGCTCGTCACGAACAGCACTTTCCGCGCAGGCTGCGATATAGCAAGATGAACGGCATAAATCATCCGCGCGTGGTTCGAAATGCGAGACGTGCTCGGCTGGCGTAAGAAGTTCGGGGTGCTGGGGCCTTCCACCAACACCATCGTCCAGCCGGACTTCGAGATGATGCGACCGCCCGGCGTCACCAATCATTACAGCAGGATCTTCACGCCGAACGCGCAGGCCGTGAGCAACGAAACCTTCATGGCCGGCACCCAGGTGATCGGAGAGAACACGCTCGAGGCCGTGCGCAGCGTGATGACCTGCTCGCCGGATTATCTGGTGATGGGCATGTCGGCGGTCACGTTCTATGGCGGCGCAAAGGGCGCCGACGCTTTCCAGGCGCGGGTGGAGAAGGAAGCGGGTGTCGGCATCAGCATCGGCTCGCATTCCTGCACGGCGGCGTTGAAAACCTATGGCGGGGTCAAGCGGATTGCGATTCTGTCACCCTATTATCCGGTCGCAAACGCGCAGGTCGCGCGCTATTTCACCGATTGCGGATTCGAAGTCGTTCGCGACGTCTGCCTGCAATGCAGAAGCTGGACGGCGATTGCCGAGGTGCCACCCGGCGTGCTGCGGGAGAAGCTCATTGCGCTCGACGGCAACGGCCGCGACGTGGACGCGATCGTTCAGGTCGGCACCAATCTGAGCATGGTGCGCCTTGCCGCGGCGGCGGAGATGTGGCTCGGCAAGCCGATCGTCGCCATCAACACCGCGACCTACTGGCATGCGCTGCGCCAGAACAATATCCCGGATAAAACTTCGGGGCTTGGCCGCCTGCTCGAAGAGTTTTGAGACGAAGCAAGATATCACCCGACGATTTTCGTACAGGGATCGCCAGTACCACAAAAACCCCTGCTATTCGGGTATTGTCCGAGCGAAATGAATTAGTGCGGCCACGCTTGGTTCCACGGCCGTCATCCCAGCAGGGCCACAAGCGAGATGACATCTGGCACACGACCATGACTGGGGAGTGCCCGACGCAGGTCATGCCGGCCGGCGATCTCGCGATCGCAGCCGCCGCGCGCGTGCTGGGGGAGGGCGGTCTCGTGGCATTTCCGACCGAGACGGTCTACGGCCTCGGCGCCGATGCCGGCAACGGCGAAGCGGTGGCGCGAATCTATGAAGCCAAGGGGCGTCCGTCCTTCAATCCGCTCATCACCCATGTGCTGGACGCCGCTGCCGCGCGCCGCCTCGCGCGCTTTGATCCCGCGGCCGAGCGCCTGGTGTCGACATTCTGGCCGGGTCCGCTGACGCTGGTTTTACCCAAAGCTCCCAACTGCGCCGTGGCCGAGCTTGCAACCGCCGGCCTCGATACCATTGCGGTGCGGGTTCCGAGCCATGGCGTCGCGCGCGCTATCATGGCTGCCTTTGGCGGACCGATCGTTGCGCCCTCGGCAAACCGGTCGGGACATGTTTCGCCCACCACTGCGGCACATGTGCTCGGCGATTTGGGCGGGCGCATCGATCTCATCGTCGATGGCGGACCCGCGCCGATGGGATTGGAATCGACCATCATCGCCTGTGTCGATGCACCTGTCCTGCTGCGTCCCGGTGCCCTGGCACGCGCCCGGATCGAGCAGGTGGTTACGCTCAAAGCGGGCGCGGGCGTGCGTGCGTCCGATAACGAGGGCGCGGTGATTGCGCCCGGTGGTCTCGCCTCCCATTACGCGCCGCGCGCGCGGCTACGGCTCGATGCCACGAGCCTCTATTCCGGCGAGGCGCTGCTTGCATTCGGGCGGGAGGGCATCGCGGGTGCCGATCGTGCAGTTCTGACACTGAACTTGTCAACGCGCGGCGACCTGATCGAAGCGGCAGCGAATTTCTTCTCTCACCTGCGCACGCTCGACACGTGTGGCGCCGCAACGATTGCGGTCATGCCGATCCCGCACGCCGGCCTCGGCGAAGCCATCAACGATCGGCTCGAGCGCGCCGCCGCCCCGCGCTGAGCAGCTCAGTTCTATAATCTGCGGGATTTCGTCGGGACCGACATTTCCATATATGTTGGGGAGAGATAGAGCCACATGGACCAAGCCTGATGCTGTCCACCACGCCTCCCGCTCTTTCCCCTGCCCTGCTCTCCCGCTTTGCGGCGATTGTTGGAGAGAAATACGCCATCACCGATCCGCAGGCGCAGGCGCCCTATCTCATCGAGATGCGTGACATGTTCGTGGGCCGCACGCCCGTGGTGCTGCGTCCGGGCGCGGTGGCGGAGGTCGCGGCGATCCTCAAGCTCGCCAACGAGACCGGCACCGCGATCGTCCCCCAAGGCGGGAATACCGGGCTGGTCGGCGGCCAGACCCCGCACAACAGCGAGGTCGTTATCTCGCTCAACCGGCTTGATCGCATCCGCGAGGTGGATCCCATCTCGAACACCATGACCTGCGAGGCCGGCGTGACGCTGTTGCGCGCGCGCGAAGCCGCGGAGGCGGCCGACCGGCTTTACCCGCAGCTCCTGCCATCCGAAGGGACCTGCACCATCGGCGGCAATCTCTCCACCAATGCCGGCGGCACCGCCGCGCTCGCCTACGGCATCGCGCGCTCGCACGCGCTTGGCCTTGAAGTCGTGCTCGCCGACGGGCGCGTGCTCAATAATCTCAACAAGCTCAAGAAGGACAATACCGGCTACGATCTCAACAATCTGTTCATCGGCGCGGAAGGCACGCTCGGCGTGATTACCGCGGCGGTGCTGCACCTTATTCCGCGCCCGCGGTCGGTTGAGACCGCATTCGTCGGCGTCCCTTCGCAGGAGGCGGCGCTTGATCTTCTCGGGACCGCCACCGAGCGC
>CATPCO010000778.1 GCA_955652925.1 uncultured Xanthobacteraceae bacterium
CGAATTCTTGTGCTCGGTGCCGGATTTGCCGGTTTGTGGGCCGCGGTAGGCGCGGCGCGCAAGCGTCACGAGATCGGCGCAACGCCAGGCGAGGTCGAGATTCTGGTTGTCGACCGAAATGCGTACCACAATATCCGCGTGCGCAATTACGAGCTTGACCTCAGCAATGTTGCCATACCGCTGCGCGAAGTGCTCGATCCCATCGGCGTCAACCATGTGACCGCCGAGGTGCACGGGATCGACCTCGCCAAACAGCAGGTGAGGGTCACAACCTCTGACGGTGAGAAAGTGCTGGCCTATGACCGGCTTGTGCTTGCCCTTGGCAGCGAGCTCGTGCGCCCGGAGATCCCGGGCCTCGCCGAACATGCATTCGACGTCGACACTTATGCAGCCGCGATCAGGCTCAACGACCATATCGCTGCGCTTTCCTCGCGCCCGGACAGACCCGACCGCTCCACGGTGGTGGTGGTAGGCGCGGGTTTCACCGGTATCGAAGTGGCAACCGAGATGCCGCGCCAGCTTGCCCGTTCGCTACCGGGTTGCGAAAGTCGCGTCATTCTCGTTGATCCAAACCCGGTCGTTGGAGCAACCATCGGCGATCAGGCGCGTCCTGTAATTTGCGGCGCGCTTTCGGCGCTCAACATCGAGACCCGGTTGGGAACGAAGATCGCGACGGCCAACGCATCGGGCATTACGCTCGCTTCGGGTGAGGTCATCGCCGCACGGGCAATCGTGTGGTGCGCTGGCATGCGCGCGAACCCGCTCGCCGCAAACTTGGGGATTGCGCGGGACCGCTTGGGCCGCGTTGCCGTGGATGAATTCATGCGGCCGCATGGTTTGAGCAACGTCTTTGCCGCCGGCGATATGGCTTCGAGCTTGCTCGATGGCGTCCATCCCACCGTCATGTCGTGTCAGTTTGCCCGCCCGATGGGTCGCTTTGCCGGACACAACGTGATGGCCGACTTGTTGTCGAAACCCATGCTTGCGCTCCGGATCGATTGGTACGTGACGGTGCTCGATCTCGGCTCCTGGGGCGCGCTCTACACAACCGGTTGGGACCGGCAGGTGTTCTCGACCGGACACGATGCCAAGGTCGTGAAAGAAACCATCAATCACAAGCGAATCTATCCACCTCGAACCGGGCGGGCCGAGGACATCCTCGCTTCCGCAGCCCCCATTGTTCAGGCGCCGCCGCAATATCGCAGGGTCTCGGCCGCGTGATCGCGCGACTTGATGTCGCCGCCTTTGCGGTTTAGCCCCTACGCCCTTCTGGCGGGGCGGCATGCCGGACAGGCTGGAGCGAAACAGAGCAAGTGAGGCAAGCGTGATGTCGCTCGTCGCGGCTCCAAATGTCATATCTTGGGGCGGATTTGCAGGTTGTGCAGCCCTTTGTGTCGCCCTTGTAAGTTGGCCCGGCAGCGGCGGCGCGCAGGACAAAGGCACACTCAATCCGCAGCCGTTGCCGCCGGTGGCCAAGCCCGACGATCCCAAGATACCGGCCAAGGAACTGTTTGGCCGCAAGACAACGCCTGCGCCTCTGGAAGCGCGCACCCTCGGTTTCTACGCCAAAGGATGTCTCGCGGGCGCCGTCGCGTTGCCGATCGACGGCCAGACTTGGCAAGTGATGCGCGTGTCACGCAATCGCAACTGGGGACACCCCAAGCTCGTTGAATTCCTGGAACGATTGGCCGGCAAGGCGCCGCAAACGGGATGGCGCGGGCTCCTCGTCGGCGACATGTCGCAACCACGCGGTGGCCCCATGCTTGGGGGTCACGCCAGCCACCAGGTTGGTCTTGACGTCGATATCTGGCTCACTCCCATGCCCGACCGCGAGCTCACGAGGCAAGACCGGGAAGAGATGATGGCGACCATGATCGTGCGCGAAGACCGCAAGGATGTCGATGCCAGGGTATGGACACCAGCGCACGTGGCGCTGATAAAGGCCGCGGCGCAGGATGGGGATGTGGCCCGCGTATTCGTGAATGCGGCAATCAAGAAAGCGCTCTGCCGGGAGGCTGGCAGTGATCGCGCGTGGTTGAACAAGGTGCAGCCGTGGTATGGCCACGACTGGCACTTCCATGTGCGTCTCAACTGCCCGGCGGAAAACCCGGAATGCGAGCCGCAGCCGCCGCGACCGGCCAACGACGGCTGCGGCAAGGAGCTTGATCATTGGCTCACCGGGCCAGCGCTGCACGTCAATGTAGACGCGAAACCGTCCACGGGGCGGCCCGGTCCGAAAATGGCCGAATTGCCCAAGGCCTGCCGGCAGGTCCTGCTTGCGCCCTGACGGCCCTCCAATGCCCGCCACCACGCCGCCCTCTGCCGCAACGCTTGCGGCGCATTATATCCCGGTGCGCCAGGACTGGCTCGACCGGCGCAAAGAGCCGATCCTCGAGCCTGACCTGCCGATCGTCGATCCACACCATCACCTGTGGGATCGGCCGGAATGGCGTTATCTGCTCCACGATCTGCTCGCTGATACCGGCAGCGGCCACAATATTCTCGCCACCGTCTTCGTGCAGGCGCGCGCCATGTATCGCGCGAGCGGGCCCGAGCAAATGCGGCCCATCGGCGAAACCGAGTTCGTCAATGGTGTCGCCGCCATGAGCGCCAGCGGCGCTTACGGCAAGATAAGAGCCTGTGCCGGAATTGTCGGCCACGCCGATCTAACCTTGGGGGGAGCAGTCGAGCCGGTTTTGGCGGCCCATATGCGCGCAGGCGGCGAGCGCTTTCGTGGTATCCGCCACATCACCGCCTGGGACGCGGATGCCACCGTGCGCAATCCCGCTTATGCTCCGCCGCCCGGACTGCTCGCGGACAAAAACTTCCGCGCGGGCCTTGCGGTTCTCGGCCGGCTCGGCCTCTCGTTTGATGCCTGGCTCTATCATCCGCAGATCGGCGAGCTCACCGAGCTCGCGCGCGCATTTCCGGATGTGAGAATTGTGCTCAACCACGTCGGGGGACCGCTTGCAATCGGCGTCTACGCGGGCAGACGCCAAGAGATATTTCCTGCCTGGGCCGCCTCCATCAAAACCCTTGCCGCTTGCGAGAACGTCTTCGTCAAGCTCGGCGGGCTCGGCATGCGCATCGGCGGCTTTGATTTTCACGAGCAGGGCGAGCCGCCCTCTTCCGAAACGCTTGCCGCGGCGTGGCGGCCTTATATCGAGACTTGCATCGAGGCGTTCGGGACTGCACGCGCGATGTTCGAGAGCAATTTTCCCGTCGACAAGGGCTCCTACAGCTATCCGGTGTTCTGGAACGCCTGCAAGCTCATGAGCAAAGGCGCAAGCAGCGCGGAAAAATCTGATCTGTTTGCTCGCACGGCGGCCCGCTTCTATCGCCTCGAAGCAATCGGCTGTTAGCCGGGCGCAAAACCACTGCGTACCGTGTCTCGTCCAGGCGCATCTGTGTTTGCCTCCGATCCCGCGAGATCAAAATGGATTTGCGAACCCGTTTGACCAAAGATCCGCTGCCGTTTGCAACCCTGCTCGGCATCGAGATCGTCAGCGCTGAGTTGGAGAGGATCGTCGGGGAAATGACGGTTCGGGACGAGCTTTGCACCCGGCCAGCGGTGCTGCATGGCGGTGCTATCATGGCGTTTGCCGATACGCTCGGCGCGCTCGGAACGCTCGCAAACCTCGGCGACGGTGCGCGGACCGCGACGATTGAGAGCAAGACCAATTTCATCGACGCCGCGCCGGCCGGCAGCCGCGTCATTGGCGAATCGACGCCGCTCCATCGCGGGCGGCGAACCATGGTCTGGCAAACGCGCGTCACGACCGCTGACGGCAAGCTCGTCGCCGTCGTGACCCAGACGCAGCTCGTTTTCCGCAACACGTAGGGTGCGCAAAGGCGCGCTATTTGCGCGCCGTGCGCACGCGTCCTCGCAGAGCGTGCGCACGGCGCCGCGGGGATAGACATGCTGTTCTTCGCCGCGGCCGGCGCCTTTGCGCACCGTACAGCACCGCGTCACAGTCTGGACACGAAGACCCTCTACGCGGCCCTATCCGATCCCGTAGAAAGAACGAACCGCTCGGGCGCGCACGGCCGCCCCGCGGCCGCTGCGAGCTTGTGCCATGTTTTCCGTCTTCGAGCAGCTGCTCAAACCGACCGATGCGCCCGAGCGGAACGAGCCGCCGGCCGACTTCCTCGCGTTCTTCTGGCATTTTACCCGGCAGGCAAAAGGCCTGTGTGCCGCCTTGTTTGCCGCAGGCCTTGTGGTCGCGTTGCTCGATTCCACTATTCCAGTCTTCATGGGCCGCATCGTCACGCTGATTACGGCGAGCCCTCCGAGCGAGCTCTTCAGCAAGTTCTGGCCGCATCTTCTCGGCATGGCCATGGTGCTGCTTGTCGCGCGCCCGCTCGCATTGGCGACCCAAAACCTGATCGCGAACCAGGCGATCTCGGCCAACGTGTCGAACCGCATCCGCTGGCAGAATCACTGGTATGTGATGCGGCAGTCCTGGGCATTCTTTCAGAATGATTTTGCCGGCCGTATCGCAAACCGTGTGATGCAGACCGGGCCCGCGATCCGCGAGACCCTGGTCGCCCTCCTGACCAGTGTCTGGTACATCATGGTCTACGGCACGACCGCGCTCATCCTTTTGGCGTCGGCCGACCCCGTGCTCGCATTGCCGGTGGCGCTGTGGTTTGCTGCCTATCTCGCATTGCTGCGCATCCTTGTGCCGCGCATGCGCGATCGCTCGAAGGACGTGTCCGAGGGGCGCTCGCTGCTCACCGGCCGCATCGTAGACAGCTACACCAATATCCTCACGGTCAAGCTGTTCGCGCGCGCCCGCGAGGAAGATGCCTACGTGCGCGATGCCATCGATGAGCATACGGGTCTGTTCTATCGCTCGCTGCGGCTCAACACCTTGTTCAATTTGTGCCTTGCTTGGCTCAATGCACTGATGGTGACCGGCACCGGCGCAATGGCGCTGGTATTGTGGACGCGAGGCAGGGTCGAGGTCGGCACGGTGGCGATGGCGCTGCCGCTTGCCTGGCAGATCGTCAACATCGCCGGCTGGGTCGCCTTCCAGATCACGAGCATCTTCGAGAACATCGGTGTCATACAGGAAGGCATGATGACCATTGCGCGGCCGATCGGGCTCACCGATCCGCCGGCGGCGTCGGTGCTCAAGGTGAGCCGCGGTGAAATTCGGTTCGAGGACGTTCGCTTCGGATATGGCCGCCAATCCGGCGTCATCGACGGCCTCACCCTCACGGTCGCTTGCGGTGAAAAGATCGGGCTCATCGGACGCTCCGGGGCGGGCAAGTCCACGCTGGTCAATGTGCTGCTGCGCTTCTTCGATCTCGAAAGCGGCCGGATTCTGATCGATGGCCAGGACATTGCCTCGGTCACGCAGGAGAGCCTGCGCCAGCAGATCTCGGTCGTGACCCAGGACACCTCGCTTCTCCACCGCTCCATCGCGGAAAACATCCGTTACGGCCGCCCGCAGGCGAGTGAGACTGAGATCATCGCGGCCGCGAGACTTGCCCATGCGGATGAATTCATCCGCGAGCTCGAAGACTGGAAGAAGCGGCGGGGCTACGAGGCCCAGGTCGGCGAGCGCGGGGTAAAGCTCTCGGGCGGGCAGCGCCAGCGCATCGCGATTGCCCGGGTCATTCTCAAGAACGCGCCCATCCTGGTGCTGGACGAGGCGACCTCGGCGCTCGATAGCGCGGTTGAAGCCGCCATTCAGTCGAGCCTGGGCACGTTGATGGCGGGCAAGACCGTCATCGCCATTGCGCATCGGCTTTCGACCATCGCGCGCATGGACCGGCTGATCGTGCTCGATCGCGGCCGCATCGTCGAGGAGGGCGGGCATGCGGACCTGTTGCGGCTGGGGGGCCATTACGCCGCTCTGTGGCGGCGCCAATCCGGCGGCTTCATCGACGCGGTCATGCAGGCTGCGGAGTAGGGACTTCTGGCTCCGTAGCTTCGTAGCCCGGATGGAGCACAGCGACATCCGGGGCGATTTCCCCGCATTTCGCGCGCTCAATGCGGGCTACAAACGCCCGTACGGGAATAAATCCGTCCCATCCCCGGTCTATGCTAAGATGAGCACGAGGTGGTGGGCGCCGGCCGAGGAAGCGTGGCAGCAGCGAACGAAGATCAGGCGCGCTTCCGCGCGGTGGTGCTGCCGCATCTGGCGGACGCCTACGCGCTGGCGCGGTGGCTCACCGGGAATTCGAGCGATGCCGAGGATGTGGTGCAGGAAGCCAGCCTGCGGGCATTTCGCGCGATCGGTGGGTATGCCGGCGGAAATGCGAGGGCTTGGCTCTTGGCCATTACCCGCAACGCCGCGTTCACCTGGCTCGCCAAGAACCGGTCGGCGACGGTCGTGGGTGTTGATGATCTGGAAAAAGTCGAGCGCAGCGAAATGGCGCGGGAATTGCCGATGGACGGAAACCCGGAGGCGGAGTTGATCGCCAAGGCCGACGCACAGCAACTCGAAGCCGCAATTGCGCAACTGCCGGTACCGTTCCGGGAAGCGCTGGTGCTGCGCGACGTGCAGGGCCTCGATTATCGGGAGATTGCTCAGGTGACCAAGGTACCAATCGGAACGGTGATGTCGCGTCTGGCGCGCGCCCGCGGACGGCTGATCGCCAGCATGGGCTCGCAGCCATCAACAGGGAAAACATGACTTCTCCAACCGACAAAGATCCAGGCCTGCTCGTCCACGCCTATGTCGATGGCGAGCTGGATCCGGCGCACGCGCTCGAGTTCGAGCAGCAGCTTGCCGGAGATCCGGCGCTGGCGGCGCAGCGCGACCGCATCGATGCGCTGCGGCGTGTAATCGGCGAGCGGCTGCCGCCGCCTGCGTTGCCGCTTGCACTCGCGCGCCGCGTGGAAGCGTCCGTGCTGGGATCGCGCGCGGCTCCTGCTGCGTCTTCGGTTTCGAGCCGTCCGTCCTGGCGCGCGCTCGCGGCCTCGGTTCTTCTTTCGCTGTTTGTTGCAAGTGGGGCGACCTGGTTCGTCGTGCGCCCAAGCCCGGCCGATGAGGTCGCAGATATGGTGCTCGCAAGCCACGTGCGCGCCCTCATGGCGCCGCAGCCCGCCGACGTGGCTTCCTCCGACCAGCACACGGTGAAGCCCTGGTTCAACGGAAAGCTGCCGGAGGCTCCCCAGGTCGTCGATCTCGGCAGCGAGGGCTTTCCCCTTATCGGCGGCCGCATCGACGTGATCGGGCGCACGCCGGTGCCGACCCTCGTTTACCGCCGTCGGCAGCACCTGATCAGCTTGCTGGCCATTCCGGACGGCAAAAGCGCAGCGGAGGTGCGGCGTGCGATCGCGGGCTACAACATCGTGAGCTGGAGCGAGAAGGGTGTGCGGTATTGGGCGGTATCCGACGTCGCCGCCGCCGATCTCGATGCCTTCGCCAAGGCCTTCCGCGACGCCAGCGCCTGAATGACTGCGCCTGTCCCGCCGTGAGCGGGCAGGGCGTTCACGCACATCGTCAACGGTGCAAACAGCGCGACTTTGTCACGGCGCTGACGCAGTTCCGGCCGCACTAAGCCGTCTCTCCGACGCCGTGCGGTCCTCATTGCGTCGCTTTGCCCGGTCATTTTCGCAGCCTGGGGGGCGCCCATGAGGCATGCCCGTGGCACGCATTTGGTCGCACGCCTTCTGGTCCGACGCGCGCCATTATCAGATCGCCGCGCTCTCAGCGCTCCTCATCTTCAATCTCGGATGGCTCGATTTCGGCGCCCAGCCGCTCAACAGCGCGCTTGCAATCGCCGCCGCGCTCGCAACGCAGGCGCTCTGCACGAATCTATTCTCTCTGCCGAGCTTTGATCCGCGCTCACCGCTGATCACGGGATTGTCGCTGAGCCTCCTGTTGCGGGCGGACGATCCGTGGCTGCCTGCGCTCGCCGCGGTGATCGCCATCGGCTCCAAATTTGTTTTCCGGATCGGCGGCAAGCACATCTTTAATCCGGCGGGCTTTGCCATTGTGGTGCTGCTCGCGAGCGCGCACGGAGTTTGGATTTCACCGGGCCAATGGGGCTCGACGGTGTGGTTCGCGGCGCTGCTTTGCTTCTTTGCCATCCTCGTGCTGCGTACGGCCCGCCGCTCCGATATCGCCATTTTCTTTCTCGCAAGCCATGCCGCGTTGTTGTTCACCCGCGCGGGCTGGCTCGGAGATCCCTTCGCCGTTCCACTCCATCAGCTCCAGAGCGGCTCGCTGCTGATCTTCGCCTTCTTCATGATCTCCGATCCGCGCACCGCACCGGACTCGCGGCTCGGGCGTTTCATTTTCGCGCTCTCGGTCGCGCTCTTCGCCCATTATCTCGCGTTCTTCATGCAGATGCGGCCTGCCCTTTACGTGGCGCTGATCGCACTCTCCCCGCTCACTCTCCTCATCGACCGCCTTCTTCCAGCGGAGCGGTTTGCCTGGAGCCGCCCGGCCATTCAAGGAGCATCGCAGTGACATTGACCTCTCGTCTAAAGACCAGCATCGCTTTCGCCGCCCTGATTGTCGCAATGGCGGGACCCGCCGCGGCGTTCTGCGGCTTTTACGTCGCCAAAGCGGATTCCAAGCTGTTCAACAAATCGTCCAAGGTCGTCCTCTCGCGCGACGGTCAATCAACCGCCATCACCATGGCGAGCGACTATCAGGGCGAGCCGAAGGAGTTCGCGGTGGTCATTCCGGTTCCGACCTTCATCGAGCGCAAGCAGATCGGTGTGGTCGATATGAAGACCGTCGATCACCTCGACGCCTTCACGGCGCCACGCCTGGTGGAATATCACGATGATGACCCCTGCGCGCCCAAGATCGTCGCCGCCATGCCCACGGCACGCACCGCCACCGCCATGATGATGGTCGCTGACGGCCTCGTCCATCGCGGCGTTACGGTAGAGGCAACCTACGATGTCGCTGAATATGACGTGAGCATCCTCTCGGCGACGGAGAGCGACGGGCTCGTCAACTGGCTCACCGACAACGGCTACAAGATACCCGCCGGCGCCGAAGCGGTGCTCGCAAGCTACATCAAACAGAAGATGCGCTTCTTCGTTGCCAAGGTGAACCTCGAGCGCATGGCGCTCCTGGGCAACGGCTATTTGCGGCCCCTGCAGGTGCGCTACGATACGGCGAAATTCATGCTGCCGCTGCGATTAGGGACGGTGAATGCCGCCGGAGCGCAGGATCTCATCATTTATGCGCTGACCAGGAACGGGAGGGTGGAAACCGCCAATTACCGCACCGTCAAGCTGCCTTCGGATGCTGAAGTGCCGCTATTTGTGAAGGACGAATTCGGCGACTTCTACAAAGCCATGTTCGATCGCGCGGTTGCGCGCGAGAACATGCAGGCGGTGTTCGTTGAATACGCCTGGGATCTCGGCTGGTGCGATCCGTGTGCGTCCGAGCCGCTGAGCAACAAGGAGCTGGTCGAGCTCGGCGCACGCTGGATCGGCAGCGACGATC
>CATPCO010000779.1 GCA_955652925.1 uncultured Xanthobacteraceae bacterium
CACACCGTGAATGCCGAACGAGGGCGGGTTTGCGGGGCACCCCAAAAAACGCATCCGCGTTTTTTGGGGACCCCGGTCCCGCCCCTACAAGAACCACCAGCGTAGTGCCGCTTTGCGGCCTCGGTTTGGGGTCGTGCCTCAAGCGCGATTGTAGTAGCCGCCACCCGGCGCGCACCCAAGTCGGCTGTTGCCGACTTGGGATTTCTAAGTGGCCGATCTCGGGTGAACCCGAGATCGGCTGCGCCACCCTCTCCCGTAAGCGGGGGAGGGATCATAGCCCCGCGAGCTCGTAGCGCGAGAAGTCGTATCCTTCCTTGACGACGAGCTCGAGAAGAAAAGGGGCGCCCGTTTGCGTGACGCTCACGGCCTGCTTGATTGCCGGCACAATATCGCCGGGCTTCTCCACCCGCAGCGCCGCGACATTGAGCCCTTCGGCCACCTTGCTGTAATTCCCGCTCACCGTCAGCGCGCCGTATTTTTTAGTCGAGAGCGGCAGGACGTCACGCTCGGCTGCCATGACGCCATTGTTGAACACGATGGTGAGAATGCCGATGCGGTTGCGTGCGGCGGTCTCGATGTCCATGCCGGTCATGCCGATGGCTGCGTCGCCCATGATGTTGATGCAGAGCTTGTCGGGTGCTGCGAGCTTTGCACCCATGATGATGCCGAGGCCGTAGCCAAGCTGGGTCGATTTTCCCCATCCCATATACGAGCCGGCCTTGGTCGTTTCCCAGAACGGAACCAGCTGCTCGCGCGGGCTGCCCGAGTCATGCGTGATGATGACGTTATCGCGATCGACCGTGCGCATCAGGTCGCGGATGACCCGATACTGATTGATCGGCACCTCCTCGGAATCGAGTTGCTTCGACCATTCCGCCTGCCAGGCTTTCTTGGCCGCTGCGACGTCGTCCTTGAGTTTCGCGAGCGCATGCGCCCCGCCGTCACCTTTCTGCCGGCCGACCTCGGCGATCAGCGCGTCGAGAACAAGGCCGGCGTCGCCGACGAGCGCCTGGTTGGCGCGATATTCCTTATGGATGTCGGCGGGATCGTTGCTGGAATGGATGATGAGCTTGCCCGCCGGCACGCCGGGCCCGAACGGCGTGCGCGTGAGACTTGAGCCGATCGCCAAAACAAGATCGGCGCGCGCCATGAACGCGGTGAACATCTTGGGGCGCGAGCGCGTCGAGGCGCCAAGCGCGAGCGCATGGCTTTCCGCAATGGCACTCTTGCCCGGGTTCGTGGTCGCAACCGGCGCCGGAACCATTTCGGCGAGCGCCGCTAAGCGGTCGCTCGCCTCGGCATAGAGCACGCCCTGCCCGGCCAGAAGCAACGGATTTTTCGCCGCCAGCAGCATGCGCACTGCATGCGTGACCGCATCTGGATCGGGAGCGGTGCGTTGAACGGGAACCGGTGTGTAATCAAGCTCCCCTTTGAACGCCGCGTCGAACACATCGAGCGGGACCTCAATGAGGACGGGTCCGCCCTTTCCGCTGCGCATGGCGTGAAAAGCCCGCCGCATCAGATCGGGCAGCTCCTGGACCGAGTGGGCCAATGCCGACCATTTCGTCACGGGACGGTAGACATCGGCCGCACGGAATACGGGGCGAATATATTGTCGCGACAGTGGAGGGCCGCCGGGAATGATCAGCATGGGCACATTCTCGGAAAACGCCTGAGCGATGCCGGGAAATGCATTCTCGATGCCCGGGCCGGCCTGCGCAGC
Organism: uncultured Xanthobacteraceae bacterium; assembly: GCA_955652925.1. GTDB lineage: Bacteria > Pseudomonadota > Alphaproteobacteria > Rhizobiales > Xanthobacteraceae > VAZQ01. Next base: position 1,724 of record CATPCO010000779.1, read on the forward strand.
AAACACGCCGTTTCTCCTGCCGCGGCAAATTCGGCTGTACCCGTCGGCCATCCCAACGCCGACGCGCTCCTGGCGGCACAGGATGGGACGGATATCAAGCGCCGCGCACGCCTCGATCAGGGGGTTGCGCGGATAGCACGCGAGGAATTCGGTCCCCTCGCGCTTGAGGATTTGAGCAATGACATCAGCCCCGTTCATGCAAGCCCCTTTCCCGTTGTGCGCCGCCGACCTGGCGCCTAATGACCATAGCACGCGTGGCGAACAAAAAATGCTCGATCGGCAACAGCACGCCCGGGCGTTCGTGCTGTTAGGAACGGAACAATTTCTGCGTGTGCCTCGTTTTACACACAGGAACAGAACGCTGCAGGATAAAGGAGCGCTTCCGGAGGTTAGCGATGATCCGCAAACTGAAGTCGGGCGAGTATCGCCTCTATTCGCGCAAGATCAATCCGAAGACCGGCAGGCGCAGAAATCTGGGTACGTTCAAAACACGCGCGGCAGCGCAAAAGCACGAACGTGCCGTGCAGTATTTCAAGCGCAGCGGCTGATGTGCATAATCGTATCTGATGTAGTTGGTAGCCCGCATGAGCGCAGCGACATGCGGGACCGCTCCCGGATATCGCTTCGCTCATCCGGGCTAACGGCTGCGGCTAGACAATGATTTCAATCAGGAGGAGCGTTCAAGATGGCAAGAAGATACTCGCGTAGTGCCTCGAAAGACGTCGAACGGGAAATGCACAAGTTCAAGCGCGGCACGCTAAGGAGCGGCAAGGGCGGACGCGGTGGACGGGTCAAGAGCCGCAAGCAGGCGATCGCAATCGGGCTCTCGGAGGCGCGCCGCGAGGGCAAGCGGCTCCTTTCCAGGCCGGTAGGCCGGCCATCCAAGACGGCGCGCTCGCGCGCGGCCAAAAAGGGTGCGCAGACGCGAAAGCGCCGCAGCGCGAGATCTTAGAGCGTGTTTCGCTGAGATCGAGCCAGCAGGTCCACCTCTCCCCGCAGGACTCCTTCCAGTTGTTGTTCATTTTACCATTCGCGCGGATTTATGCTGTGCGGCCCGCGACGCGCGCTGAGGTCGCTGTTATGGTATCGTCGTACACCGGACGAGACCTCATGCCGACGCAAATGTATTTGGTTGACCTGGCGCGACGTTGCCGGTTCTTGTCCGATCACACGCTCGATCTGAGAATGGCGAGAGAGCTCCGAAGCCTCGGAATTGAGCTCGAGCAAAAAGCGCGCGAGGCTCAACTCGCCGCCGATGCCGCCGCGCCCGCCCTTGTACAGCGCTTCGCGCCGATCAAGCTTGATGACCGATTCGCCGATCTTTCCTTGATGGAAATCAGAGCGGCAGCAAAGCCTGTTCAGGCGTAAACGATCATGCCGTCCTCGATGGGCTGCGCTGCGGGCGTCGGCTTCGCGTGCTCCGTCTTGCCGCGACCCAGGATGTGCACCACGGTCTCGCCCGCGAACATCAGGTAATCGGCAATGATGCGGCGGTGGCAACGCCACCACACCGCCTCCGAGCACATGATGGCGCAGCGCTTGGCCTGACCCAGTCTTCGCAAAGCGCCAAAGCCTTCCTGAAAGGCTTCGCTCATCGCATAATCGGCAAAATTCCTGAAACTCTGATTTTGCCAGAACGTGTTTGGAGAGGATTTTTGCCCTCGCCCGCGCCGGCCGCCCAGTGCCGCAGCATGGAGGTAGTCGATTCCATGCTCACGCAAGCTTGCCGGCAGCGTGTCGATGTTGAACTGCGGGTTGGTGCGAGAGCGAGGAAAGGCTCGCACGTCCACGACAACTTCAATGCTTTGCGCCCGCAACAACTCGACAAGCTCGGCAATCGAGCGGGTGGAATGACCGAGGGTGAAAAACTGCGCCAATGCTCAGCCCGCAGCAGGGGATCTAGATCACGGCGCGATCTCGACGCGGTCGCCGTCCGGGATCAGCTTGGTTCCGAGCTTGGCGCTGCGCGCCGTCAAATCCGCGAGCGTGTCGGTCTCATCAGCAGGGCGGCGGAAGACGGTCTCATCCGCATCGTTGTGACGCACGAAGCGCAATTTGAATGTCCTCTCGCCACGCTCCCCCAGCACAAGCTCGACAACGAGCCCGATCCAGTTCTCATGTTTGCGCCCACCATGGCCGGTGGTGAATGAGAGGTTTCCCAGCCCATAGCAGATTGGCCGGCCGCGGTAGATCTCGATCGGCAGCGGATAATGCGGGCCGTGGCCGATCACGAGATCGGCGCCGGAATCGATCGCCGCGCGCGCGATCTGCGTCATGTATGCAAGCGGCTCCCGTCCCAGCCCCCAATGACAGGAGGCGACGAGGATATCGACCTGCGGTCGCAAAGCCTCGATGTCTTTACGGAAATCACCGAGGTAATCGGGATCGGCCCAGGTGACGACAACCGGCGGTACCCCGGGCCGGTTCGCCGGCGGAATCCCTGCGTGCAAACGTCCGCTCGGCACCTGGTAGGCGGTATGGCCGCGGACGACCGCAATTCCCGGCGCGTCATCATGCGCTTCATGGTCGGTGGGCCAGTAGACCGAGCTGCGCTGTACGAAGCCTGCGCGCAGGCCGTTGCGCTTAACGATCGCCGGCGCCCGCGCGGCGGCGAGATTGGGGCCAGCACCCGTGTGGAGGACCCCGATCGTGTCGAGCCGCGCGATTGAGGCCATGATATTGGCCGCGCCATAGTTGACATTATTCGCGATGCCGACGGCGTGAAAGCCGCCGAGGCGGAGCGCCTCCCCTCCGGTGCGCGGGTCGGCGAAGAACCCCTCGCTCGCCAGCGACTGTGGCGACGGCGGCAGATAAAGGCAGCATTCGAGATTGCCGAATAGGACATCGGCGGCGTGGAGATCGCCGGCAGTTCTTCGGAACGGCGTGGCAGGGTCTGCGACATTCATCAAGTTGACGTCGCCGGTCAGGATAATCTTCATTGCGTTATTGTAAGAGCGTGTTTCGCTGAGATCGAGCCAGCAGGTCCATCTCTCCCCTCCGGGGCATCCCTCATTTCCTTGCCGCGCCGATCGTGACATTGTCCGCCTTGGACCAGCTTTTCTTCCCGTGACATCCAACAATTACGCACGGAATCCGGCTGATCCACGGTCAAATCCGGTCGGTCGGTGGTGGCGCATGGCTCCCGCGTTTTCGCTCGAAGTGCTCGGACGAGGGCTCATCGTCGCCGGTCTGGGCTTTCTCGCCATATGGATGTTGTGGAGCTTCTTGCCGGCGCTTGGCTGGGCCGGAGTGCTTGCACTCGCTACCTGGCCAGTCCGGCAGTGGCTGGTTCGGCGCGGATTGAGCCCGACCGGCGCGGCAATCCTGCTGACCGCCATCGTCGGTCTCGTGATCATCGCCCCGTTGTCCATCGTCGTCTTTGAAGGCGCGCTCGAAGCAAGACTGATCGTTCAATGGATAACGCAGGTCAGAGAGACGGGCATCGGCACGCCGGAATGGCTCGGCCAATTGCCGATGATAGGCAGCACGCTCGCGTCATGGTGGCAGCAGCATCTCGCCGACCCCGAAGCGGCAAAGGAGCTGTTGGGGCGCGCCGAGGCTTTCACGCTTACGCAGTGGAGCCGGGAACTCGGCCATCAACTGACCAGGCGGCTGATCATTCTCGGCTTCACGCTCCTTACGCTGCTCTTTCTCTATCGCGACGGTGCGCGCATCATGCAGCAGACGGAAAACGTGGCCAATCGTCTGTTCGGTCCTTCATCTAGTCCGCTTGGGAAGGAAGCGGTCGCAACGGTTCGTGCCACCGTCAATGGGCTTGTCCTTGTTGGCTTGGGAGAGGGCGCGCTCTTGACAATTGGCTATGTGATTGCCGATTTGCCCCACGCCCTCCTGCTCGGATTGGCCACCGGCATCTTCGCGGTGGTGCCGTTTGGAGCGCCTCTGGTTTACATCATCGCCTGCATCGTGCTCATCGTCGGCTCGCGCATAACGGCCGCCATTATCCTGTTCGTATATGCCTCGGTGGTCGTGTTCATTGCCGATCATTTCGTTCGCCCCGCGCTGATCGGTATGTCGACGCGACTGCCGTTCCTTTGGATCCTGCTCGGCATTTTCGGCGGGCTGGAGACGTTCGGCTTGCTCGGCGTCTTTTTGGGCCCCGCGGTCATGGCGGCTGTTCTCGCGCTCTGGCGCGAGGCGGCCCGACCCGCAACGGAAACTTGAATTGTAGCAACGGAAACTTGAATTGTAGCCCGGATTGGAGCTTGCACGCAGTGCAAGCGCAAATCCGGGGATGCCGCCATCCCGCGTTTCGCTGCGCTCAACGCGGGCTACGAACCATGACAGCCAGCTACGCCGCCGCGAGCAGGTTGCTCACCTTCGGCCAGGGATCGGCTTCAATGCTCCGAAATGGCGCCCAATCGCTCTCCGTCATGCGCCGCATGATCGACTCCTGGACCGAGGCGCGGCTGCTCACGCGTTGCCACCAGCCCGCAACGCCGGGATAGCGGTCCCACAGGCGCGACATCTGCAGCAATGTAAGCCGCAGCACATAAGGAATGACGGCGATGTCGCCCAGCGAGAAGGTCTCGCCGGCAAGATAGGGCCCCGCTTTCATGGCACCGTCGATCCAATGCAACAGCTTGTCGTGCACCTCCAAGGCTTCGCGCACGTACACGGAATCGAGCCCGTGGGCGACCACGTCGCGCTTCAACTCGGCGCGCTTCTTGATCGGTGATTTGACGAACTGCGCCTCCCGCTCCTCGGGGCTCAATCGCAGCAGCGCCGGCCGGAACGCGGTGGCGAAGGTCAGTATCATGCAGGAGGTGTGCACGTATTCGTCGATGAGCTTGTTGAACATGCGCGCCTTGACGCGATCGAGCGCCGCCTCCGGCATGAGCGGTTTTTCGGGAAAAGCGTCTTCCAGATAATAGAGAATGATCGAGGATTCCACGATGACGTGACCATCGTGGACGAGGGTCGGCACCACCGCGTTGGGATTGAGCTTCATATAGGCGGGATCGAATTGATCACCGCGCAGCGTCATGAGGTGCTCTTTGGCTTCCAATCCCTTCTCGATCAACGCGATGCGGATCTTCTGCGCGCAAACTGAATTTATGCTGTGATAAAGCTCGAGCATCCGTGTCCTCCCAGATTGATAGTGATTAGCGGCTGGCTGTTACAAGACTATATTGCCGCAGGTCTGTCGCGCAAATTGTTCGCGGCAGAGGCGCCGTAGGGGAGGCAAAGGCGCGATTCGACGCCCGTATACGCCTCAACTCAAATCGCCACCGCGGTGGCGTCGTAGGCGTAGAGCCAGTCGAGGCGCTCGCGCAGGCGGATCTGCTGCCATTCGCGCGCGACCGAAACTGCAATTGCCGCCTTGTCGGCGAGTGCCGGGCTGAACACCTGCGCGCGGTTCGCGTGCGCCGTGCGCACAACCGCGGCCGTGCGCTCCTTGCGGATGTCCTCGTAGCGCGCGAACGCCGTCGCGGGATCGTCAAAATATTTTTCGAGGCAGGCGGCAATGACATAGCCATCCTCGATCGCCATCACGCCGCCCTGTCCCAGGAACGGCAAGATAGGGTGACAGGCATCGCCCAAAAGCGTGATGCGCCCTTGTGACCAGCGCTGCATCGGCGCGCGAACCATCAGCGCCCATTTGAACGGAATCGTGATGTTTTCGATGATGGCATGGACGTCGGGATGCCAGCCGGGATAATCGCACGCAAGCTCATCGCGCGTGCCTGCAACCGTCCAGGATTCGATCCGCCAGTCGTCGCGCTCGACCAGACTGATGAAATTCATGAGTTCGCCGCGGCGAATTGGATAATGCAGCACGTGGCCCTTGGGGCCGAGCCAGTTCGTGCCCACGGTGCGAGAGATATGGGGCGGCAGGGATGCCATGGGCACGACGGCGCGCCAGGCGACAACGCCGGTGAATTCCGGCTTGTCGTGCCCGAATAAATGTTCGCGAACCTTGGAATGAATGCCGTCGGCCCCGACCAGATAATCTGCGCTCACGCGCGCGCCGTCCGCGAAAACCACTTCGACATGCTCCTTCGACTGCGCAATCCCAACGCAGCGCTTGGCAAGATGCACGGCATCCGGCTTGAGGCGATGGACCGCGTTCGCGAGAACGCCGTGCAGGTCGGCGCGGTGGAGCATGAGGTGGGGCGTGCCGTAGCGTTTCGCCGTGGCCGCGCCGAGCTCGAGCCAATCCCAGGTTTCGCCCGTGCTCCAGTGCCGAATCTGCCGCCGCGACGGCAGCACCGCGACCGCGTCGAGCGCCTGCTCCAGGCCGAGCGCATAGAGGACGCGGCTGCCGTTCGAGCTGATTTGAATGCCGGCGCCGACCTCTCCCAGTTGCGGCGCCTGCTCGTACACATCGACATCGAGACCGCGCCGCAGGAGCGCGAGCGCGGCGGCAAGCCCCCCGATCCCGGCACCGATGACGGCGATTTTGCCCGGCGCTGCCATCCTCGATCAGGCGGCGTTGACTTTGCGAAAGCCGTTCCACATCGCCGTCGCCGCGCCCGAGAGCAGCACCCGGACATAGCGCAGCTGCTGGTGCTCGCCGTTAAGCGAAATGCGGGGAAGCGCGGTCAGGTGATCGCGATGCTCGGGAAAGATCACGCCCGGACGCGTGGTCACCGCGGTCTTGAAGCCCGCTTCGGCGGCAAGCCGGAACTCACGCGGCCCGGCCGAGCTCGCATCCCCGACCGGATAGGCGAGATGATCGGGCCGCCGGCCGAGCGCCGCCTCGATCACTGACCGGCCCATTTCCATTTCCGCGCGCGCCGACTGCTCCGGCACCTTTGCCAGCATCACATGGTTGACGGTGTGCGCGCCGATGGTGACCAGCGGATCGGCCGCAAGGGCGGCGAGCTCATTCCAGCTCATGCAGAGCTCTTCGCAGAATGATGCGATCTCGACTTGATAGCGGCCCGCGAGGTCGCGCACAACATGACGGAGCTCATCCTCGCTCTTGAAACTGCGTACCCAGCGATAGAGCTGCTCGTAGGTGTGGCGCTTGTCGGCAACGCTCGCGCATTCGAACGAGCGTTCCTTTCCGTCGACGAGAAGCGAAACGCGCTTGTTGCGCGCGACGACCGCCTCGAGCGCGAGCCACCATAATTCACCAAGCCGATCGGGAAAGCTGGTCGGAATAAACACGGCAAACGGCACCTGCTGCCGCTTGAGGATCGGGTATGCGAAGCGCAGCACGTCCCGGTAGCCGTCATCGATGGTGATGCAGGCAAAACGCCTTTGCCCGCCCCGTTTCGTAGAGGGGGCCGTCAAACGCCGATGCAATTCGTCGAGGCTGACGAGGTCGATACGCGAACGACGCAGCCAGCGCACGGCGTCGTCGAGAAAGCTTGGCCTTATTTCGAGCAGCCGGTTGGGCTGAAAGCGGTCCGGCCGGGGCGGGCGCACATGATGCAGCGTCAGGATGACCCCTAGCCCACAGACGAACGGACGCATCAGGTGATGGGCGGCGCTGAAATAGAGCGTCTCGAGACCGCCGCGAATGACGGTTTTTTGCAACGGACTCAAGGTCATATTCCTGATTTACGGTCCGGCAATACTCCCAAGTCTTTATTGATAATTGTTTGCCGGCCATGACGGCTCTCTTGCCTTACGGCTTAACCAGTCGAGCGAACCCGCAAGTGACGCTCTTGGAACCCCAAATCCGGACCGGGATCGCCGTGGAGCGTCCCGGCGATCAAGGCGCCATGGGCAGCGCGGCAGTTCATGCGCCGCCCAAGGTTTGCCGGGTCGAGATATTCGATACGCTTACGGCGGCCGAGCCTGCCTGGCGTTGGCTCGAAGAGGGCCGATCTCTCTCAACTGCCTATCAGCGCTTCGATCTGCTCGCCGCCTGGCAGCGACATGTGGGAGAACGCACAGGAGTAAAGCCCTGCATCGTCGTCGCTTTCGACGCCGGCGGGCAGCCGCTTTTTCTGTGGCCGTTCGGCCGCACGCGCAAGGGCCCGCTGCGGCTCGTTCGCTTTCTCGGCTCGAAGCATTCCAACTTCAATGTCGGGCTCTGGCGACGCGATATTGTTGCAAGTGTGCACAAAAATCATATCCACGAAGTATTCGACCGGCTCAAGGACAATTTCGACCTCGCTGTGCTGTCCAATCAGCCGCTGATCTGGGATGGGCTTGCCAATCCGTTCGCGCTCCTTGCGCACCAGCCGTCCGCCGACATGAGCGCGCGTGCAACACTCGAAGTGGCGGCAGGGCCGGCCATCAACCACATTCTCAGTGTCTCAATGCGTTCTCGCCTGCGCAACAAGGAACGCAAGCTTCAGAAGCTGCCCGGCTATCGCTACGTCAAGGCCGCGAGCGCAGCGGAGATCGATCGACTGCTGGACAGCTTCTTTGCCCAGAAGGCACGCCACATGGCGGCCCAGGGTTTGGCCGACGTGTTTGCCGAGCCGGGCGTGGCCGATTTCCTGCGCGAGGCGTGCCACCGCACCCTGCCCGACGGCCGGCCGCTGATCGAGATTCATGCGCTCGACAGCGCACACGAGGTGCTCGCCCTGTTCGGCACAATCATCGATGACTATCGTTCCTCGTCAATGTTCAACACCTACGCGCTGGGCGAGGACGCCCGCCACAGCCCGGGCTTGATTCTCTTGGTG
>CATPCO010000780.1 GCA_955652925.1 uncultured Xanthobacteraceae bacterium
CGAGAGTTCCGATCGCCATGGCGCGCAGCTGCAACTCGGCATTGCGAGTCGTGTAGATCGAGCGAAAGACGCATTCGCGCACGGACTTGCCGGCGAGCGACGCCCCGTGGCGGCGCAGCAGCAGCATAAAATGCGGACCCAGCGCGCGGGCATGCGAGGCTCAAGCATCCCGGATGCGGCAAGCTGATTATTGCGGCGGGGATAGGCGGCCGTCCTGGGGGACCGTGGCCAGAAAAAGCTCCCGCGCTACATCATGCCAAGCGCCCGCGGCAGCCAAAGGCTCAGCTCGGGCCAGTAGGTCACCACGACGAGAAACACGACCATTGTGATCAACCATGGCAGCACTGCCACTGTGAGCTCGGTGATGCCTATACGGGCGATGGTGGAGGCGACGTAAAGGTTGAGCCCGACCGGCGGGTGGCACAGGCCCACCTCCATGTTGACGTCGATCACGATCCCGAAATGTACGGGATCAATGTTCAGCAGCTTTGCTGCCGGATACAGAATCGGGGCCATGATCAGGATAACCGAGGAGGGGTCCATGAAATTCCCCGCAAGCAGAAGGAGCACGTTCACCAGCAGCAGGAAACCGATCGGCCCGAGATTCTGTGCGAGAATCCAGTCGGCAAGCGTGTTAGGAATGTTCTCGTTGGTGAGCACGAACGAGAACAGCACCGCGTTGGTGATGATATAGAGCAGCATCGCGCTCATGTTGGCCGCTTGCAGCAGCACGCGCGGGACGTCTTCGAATTTGAGCGCCTTGTAGACGAAGACCGAAACGAAGAAGGAATAGACGGCGGCCATGGCGGCTGCTTCGGTCGCCGTGAAGACCCCGCTATAGATGCCCCCGATGATGATGACGATGAGCATCAGGCCCCAGAGGCTCTGGCGGAATGCGCGCCAGCTCTCTGCCCAGCTTGCTCTCTGCATGCGCGGGTAATTGCGCTTCCTGGCGAGATACCAGGTCACGCTGCAGAGCATGACGGTAAGCAGCGTGCCCGGCAGCAGGCCGGCCACGAACAGCGCGCCGACGGAGGTGTTGGTGGAGATGGCGTAGATCACCTTGGGGATCGACGGCAGCATCAGGATGCCGAGCGAGCCGGCAACCGTGATGACGCCCGCGCCAAAACGCATGGGATAGCCGTGGCGCACCATTTCGGGGAGCACGATCGAGCCGATGGCCACGACGGTGGCGACGCTCGACCCGCACACCAGCGCGAACATGGCGCAGGCCACGATGCCGGCGAGCGCCAGTCCGCCGTGCCAGTGCCCGACGATGGAGGTCGCAAAATCGATCATGCGCCGCGCCACCCCGCCATGGGTAAGAAAGGTTCCGGCAAGGATGAAGAAGGGGATCGCCATGATCTCGAAGCGCTCGATACCCGTGAAGAGCTTCAGTGCCAGTGCATCGATCGGCACTTCGGTCAACGCGAAAACGAAAATCAGAACGGTCAGGCCAAGCGCGATCGAGATCGGCATGCCCGTGAGCATGAGGGCAATGAGCAGAACGAAGATGAGACCCGCCCGCGGACCCGCGGAGATCGACACGTAGCCGAACTTTGCCGCGAGACAGAGCGCGACCAGCAGAACTGGAATGCCGATGAAAAAAAAGGCGGCGATGCCGGAGCCGTGGGTTCGCGCCGGAGGAAGCCCCGCTTTCTCGTCGATAGCGAATGCGGATGCGTGTGCCATTGAAGCTTCCCCCTACCCGGCCGCGCTCGCCGTTGCGGCCAGCTGGGGGGTGTTTTTGTTCAATGCCCTCCACCTCGGCAGCGGGGTCATGGTGCGGCAGCTCTCCCGTGCGCGCGAAGACGAAAGCAACCTGCAGGAACCGGAAGCACATGAGGTAGCTGCCGCCTGGAATGGCGAGATAAACGATCCACGACGGTAGTTCGAGGTCGGGCGAGACCTCGTCGGTGTGGGCCATGAGCCAGACAAAGCGGGTGCCGAACGTGCCGATGACGCCTGTGAAGAGCGCCCCGCACAGCAATCCGAATAAGACGGTGCGGTAATACGAACGCCCGTCCAAGCGTGCGAGCGCCACGTCGACCCCGACATGGATGCCGGTGCGCACGCCGTAGGCGGCGCCGAACTTTGCCATCCAGACGAACATGTAGATGCACAATTCCTGCGCCCAGGAGAGGTGAATGGCGGCCATGTAGGGGTGCAGGACAGGAATGCCGAATGCGTAACGGTGTACGACTGCGACAAAGATAAGGATGGTCGCAGCCGCCATGAGGCTGGCGATCAGCGTCTCTTCCAGCCGGTCGAGAACGCGAAGCATGATCCCAGATCCCCCTCAATTCCTGCGAGCTTCGCATGCGCTCGCTTGCACGTGCAACCGGGCGATTGCGCCGTTCGACGCAGTCAGCCGGGAAAGTAGCCGTTATCTTTGGCTTGCCCGCTCCCTCGACGCGCAGCTTGTTACGCTCGACGAGAAGCTTGCCCGCGCAGAGAAAGCACTGCGACGGGGAACTGCGCGAGGGAAGCGGGCGTAGCTAAAGCGGGTCCCGCTCAAATTGAACTGCTCCTCCACCTCATGCGCGGGCTTGACCCCATAGGCGCTAACTTAAGCCTCGCCACAAATCTCTCCGTCGTCATGCCCCGCTTTAAGCGGGGCACCCAGTAATCCCTGGACAGCGGATTGAGGGTAAAGCCGTGCCAAATGCGA
>CATPCO010000781.1 GCA_955652925.1 uncultured Xanthobacteraceae bacterium
CATCCTTAATGCTTTGTTGCTTGCCCATGGAGAATCCTTGCTGCGCGCTTGCCCCATTGGAAACCCATCGCGGTTACCATTTGGTTACTATTTGGCGCGTCCCCGCTTCGCGGGCGCGGCGCAGCAGGGAGCGAAGCGCAAGGATGGGCCGCAGACCCGGAACGTCACGGGCTGTGGCGGTCCCGGAAGAGCGGTGCGCCGCCATAAGCGCGTTTACGCGCGTCTTAGACGCGCTTGGCAGGAGCTGCGCGCTGCACCGCAGCCGGGACACGGCTCAAATGCCGAGATAGCGGTGTTGAACCTCGGGCACGGCCGCGAGCTCGCGTGAGCTGCCGGTCCACACGACCTTGCCTCGCTCGATCACGTAATGGCGGTCCGCAAAATCGATGAGGGCTTGAACATTCTTGTCGATCACTAGGATGGACTGGCCTGCGGCCTTGAGCCGGGTCAAGCATTGCCAGATTTCGGCGCGGATGAGGGGAGCAAGTCCTTCCGTCGCCTCGTCGAGAATGAGCAGGCGAGGATTGGTCATGAGTGCCCGGCCGATTGCGAGCATCTGTTGCTCGCCACCAGAAAGGAGGTTGGCCATGCTCATGAGCCGCTCGGCCAGGCGCGGAAACAGCGCGCACACCTTGTCGAGGGTCCACGGATCGGAAACATTTCGCCGGTTGGCGGCGGTCGCGACCAGGTTTTCCCGGGTGGTGAGGTTGGGAAAGACCTGCCGCCCTTCGGGGACGAGCCCCAGGCCGAGTTTGGCAATCCGGTATGAAGGCAGCTCGCGGATTTCCATTCCGTCGAAACGGATGGAGCCGGTCATCGCGGGGGTAAGTCCCATGACCGAGCGCACGGTGGTCGTCTTGCCCATGCCATTGCGCCCCATCAGCGTGACCGTTTCGCCCGGGACGACCGCAAGCGTGACGCCGAACAAGACCTGACTCAGTCCGTAACAGGTCTCGACGTTCGAGACCGCAAGGAGAGCCTCAGCCACGGTGCTCACCCACAAGCATTCCGGCGATGCCGCCGCGTGCGAACAGCACGACCAGCAGAAACAGAGGGCCGATGATGATCTGCCAGTATTCGGTCACGCCCGAGAGGGTCTCCTCCAACATCAGCAGCGCAACCGCGCCGATCACCGGTCCGAATACGTTGCCCATCCCGCCGAGCACGGACATGACCAGGAGATCGCCGGAGCGCGTCCAATGCATCAACGCGGGACTGATGAAGTCGGTGTGGTTGGCAAGCAGGGCGCCCGCCAGCCCGCACAACGCGCCGCCGATGACGAAGCACACGAGCTTGTAACGGTAGGGCGGAAATCCGATGGCGCGCATGCGCCGATCATTCGAGCGCGAGCCCTGAATGACCAGGCCGAAGCGTGAATTCACAATCCTGTACACCAGATAGACAGTCCCCAGCAGCAGCACCAGGCATAGATAATAGAACACCGTCCGGTTCGAGAGATTGATGAGGCCGCCGAACTGGCTGCGCCGGTAGATGGTCATCCCGTCGTCCCCGCCATAACGATCGAGCCCGATCGCGACGTAATAGATCATCTGCGTGAAAGCGAGCGTGATCATGATGAAATAGACGCCGCGCGTGCGAAGCGACAACGCGCCGATGGCAAGCGCGAAGAGGGCCGAGGCGGCGACCGCCACGGGCCACTGCAGGAAGCCGGAATTGAAGCCCTCCTTGGCGAGAATGCCGACAGCATAGCCGCCGATGCCGAGATAGGCGGCATGGCCAAAGCTCACCATTCCGCCGAACCCCATGATGAGATTGAGCGTAACGGCGGCCATGGCGAGGATCACGATGCGGGTGAACAGCGACAGCAGAAAGGAATAGCCGCTGAGCGCTGAGTAGACGGGGATAAGTGCCAATGCCGCAATGACGCCGGCGATGAGGAGATTGAGGGTATTGAAGCGACGGCTCATCGCGTGGCTGCGGGAAACAGACCTTCCGGACGAAACACGAGAATTGCGGCCGTGAGCATATAGATGAGCATGGACGAAAATGCCGGGCCGGCGGTAGAGGCGGCGTTGGCGCTCAGAAAAAGGCGCATGAGATCCGGCAGAAAAGCACGCCCGACGGTATCGATCAGGCCGACCAGCATGGCGGCGACGAAGGCGCCGCGGATGGAGCCGATCCCGCCGATGATAATGACCACGAAGGCGAGGATCAGGATATTCTCGCCCATTCCGATCTGCACGGTGAGGATCGGAGCCTGCATCAGACCGGCAAAGCCAGCGAGCACCGCGCCCAATCCGAATACGAGGGTATAGAGGAGCTTGATGTTGATCCCCAGCGCTCCGACCATTTCCCGGTTCGAAGCACCCGCCCGGATCAGCATGCCGATGCGCGTGCGCATCACGAGAACATAGAGCAGCAGCGCAACCGCGAGCGTCGAGACGATGATGACCAGCCGGTAAAGCGGAAAATAGACGCCGGGCAGGACCTGTACCGCCGTGAGCATCTCGCTCGGCAACGCAAGCGTCATGCCGGCGGGCCCCCAGATCAGTCGCACCAGCTCGTTGAAGAACAGGATCAGCCCGAAAGTGCCGAGCACATGATCGAGATGATCGCGCCCGTAAAGACGCCGCATCGCGATCACTTCGACGGCCATGCCGACGAGCAGGGTAGCGATGAGGGCAAGCAAGGCGCCGGCGATAAAGCTTCCGGTTAACGCCGCGAAGGTTGCGGCGAAATAGGCGCCGAGCATGTAGAGCGAGCCATGCGCCAGGTTGACCAGGTCCATTATGCCGAAGATCAGGGTGAGGCCGGCTGCGAGCAGAAACAACAGCATGCCCAGTTGCACGCCATTGAGAGATTGCTCGATGAAATATAGCAAAGTGCTTATTTCATGTGGCAGTTCTGGAAGTGCTTGTCCTGATCATTCTCGACGATGGTGGCGACGGTCTTGAGCACGTATTCATCGCCCTGCTTGACCGCATCCTGCAGATAGAAGTTCTGAATGGGGATGTGATTGGGACCGAACTTGAAGTTGCCGCGAACCGACTTGAAATCGGCCTTCTCCAGCGCCTTGCGCAAGTCCTCTTTCTTGCTCATGTCGTTGTTGACCGCTTTAAGCGCGCTTTCGATCAGAGCCACGGCATCATAGGTCTGAGCGCCGTAAAATGAGGGCGAGCTTTTGTACTTCGCCTTGTAGTCGGTGACGAACTTCTTGTTCGCCTCATTGGGAAGATCGTTCACCCATTCCTGCGCGCCTGGGATGCCCACGGCCAGCTCCTTGAGCCGCGGCAGTGACAATTCGTCGATGGTGAACGCGGTGTAGAGCGGAATCTGACCCTTGAGACCCGATTGCACGTATTGCGTGATGAACTGGATACCGGGGCCGCCCGGATAGAACGCGAAGATGGCATCGGGCTTTGCGGCGCGCGCCTTCGACAGCTCGGCAGCGAAGTCGAGCTGGTCCGGCCAGCGCGTCAGTTCGCGACCGACGATCTGCCCTTTGAAAGTCGCGGCGACCCCTTCAAGCATATCCTTGCCGGCGGCGTAGTTCGGCCCGATCAGGAAGGCGGTCTTCACCCCCTTCTGGTTCATATAGAGCCCGACCGCCTGCGGTGTCTGGTCGTTGTTCCACGATGTCGAGAACACGTAGGGCGAGCAGAGTTCGCCGGCGAGCTGTGACGCACCGGCATTCGTGACGATGGTGAAGGTCTGGGAATCCACAAGCGGCTTGAGTGAAGCCAAGAGTACGTTCGACCAGATATAGCCGACGATGAAATCGACCTTGTCCGATTCGATCAGCTTTTGCGTCTTCTGCACGCCCACTTCGGGCTTGAACAGATCGTCTTCATAAATGACCTCGACGGGCAGACCGCCGAGCTTTCGCCCGTTGTGATCAAGCCCGAGTTCGAACGAATTGCGCATATCATTGCCGATCGCTGCAACCGGGCCGCTGAAGGTGCTGATGAACCCGATCTTGATTGTCTTCTGCTGCGGCATGGCCGGCGAGGCGGCGATGATCAGCAGCGCCGCCGTTGCAAGCAAAGCTCTCCTCATGCGGGTCTCCTCCGAAGGTATTGTTGCGAGGTCGAGCACAATCTTATTGGATTGATCCACGGCCCAACAGCCCTGGGAGGCGTGGCTTTTAGTCTCGCCCGCTTCAGGCGCATCCCGGGCGCAGCGCTCCGCGAAATGGTGCGCTGCGCCCGGGATACGCACACTTCCTTGCCTTGCAGACAGCCCGGCAGTAGAGGAGTTTGGATCACGCGCTCTTGGAAGACCGACATGCATGAATTGACCGGCAGGACCCACTGGCACGAGCCGACGGGCAACAATCGGGCGGGTTTCGGCGAATTCGGCCGGCCAAAGACGCCTTATGACAACTTCATGGAATCGGAAGGCATTCCGATCTTTCGCGATATCGGCGTCAACAAAGTCCAGAACCTGCCGCTTGCAGCATGGAAAAGACTCGGCGGCAAAGGCACCTACATTCAGCTCCACGGTACGGAGGGCAAATGGGGCTGCTACGTGGTTGAGGTCCCGGGTGCCGGTGCGCTCAACGCGGAAAGACACCTCTATGAGGAGATTTATCTGGTCGTGGAGGGGCGGGGCACGACCGAAGTCTGGCTCGACAAAGACAGCAAACGCCACGTGTTCGAATGGCAAAAGGGCTCGCTGTTCTCCATTCCGGTGAATGCGTGGCACCGCATCGTGAATGCAAGCTCGGCGCCCGCGCTGCTGCTTGCCGGCACCACTGCTCCCAATCTTCTCAACCTCATCAACAATGTCGATGTGATGTTCAATTGCCCCTATGAATTCCGCGAGCGTTTCAGCGGGGCTGATGACTTCTACAAATACAAGGACGAGATCGAGCCTGACCCGGTGCGCGGCCTAGCCATGCGGCGCACGAATTTCGTTCCGGATGTGATCAATTGCGATTTGCCTCTGGATAACCGGCGCTCGCCGGGATGGCGCCGGGTCGAGCCGTTCATGACCGGCAACACCTTCTATCTCTGGATCGGGCAGCATGAGAACGGGCGGTATTCCAAGGCCCATGCGCACACGTCTGCTGCTGTGCTGATCTGCCTGACAGGCAAGGGTTATACCTATACCTGGCCGGAACGATACGGCATCACCCCCTGGAAGGATGGGCATGCCGACAAGGTCAAGCGGGTCGATTACGAGCCGGTCGGGATGGTGTCGGCGGCGCCTGGCGGCGCGCGCTGGTATCACCAGCATTTTGGCGCCTCGAAGGATCCGCTGCGGCTGACCGCCTGGTTCGGCCCGCATAATCCCGGGCGCGAGCCCGGCCCGCCAGGCGAGAAGCACACCGACTACACCGCCATGGACATACCCGAAGGCGGGACCGCGATCCCGTACTGGATGGAGGATCCCTTCATCAGCGCGGAGTACGAGGCCAGGCTCAAGGCCGAGGGCGTGCCGAGCCGGATGGATCGCGCCTTTTACAAGCAGGGCGCCTCGGTCCCAAGATTTGTCGGCGCCTGAGGTATGGGAGAGGCGCAAGGCGGACGAATTTTCTTCTCCAGCACTGGCCGCTCCCTCGTCGAAGAGGACGAAATTGTCGTTCTCAGCGTCGGCGTCGATATCGGCTCTTCCACTTCGCATCTGGTATTCTCACGCATTGTGCTGGAGCGCCTCGACAGCCGCTATGTGGTCTCCGTTCGGGAGACCTTCCATCAGTCCGACATTCTGCTCACTCCCTACAGCGCCGCCGAAGAAATTGATGCGCAGGCGCTCGGCGCGTTCATCGAACGCCAATACAAGGACGCCAATATCGAGCCGGACGAGATCGATACCGGTGCCCTGATCCTCACCGGAGTTGCGGTTCGCCGGCGCAATGCGCGCCGCATCGGTGAGTTGTTCGCGCGCCAAGCCGGCAAGATGGTCGCAGTCTCGGCCGGAGACAGTCTCGAAACCATCATGGCCGCCCACGGTTCAGGTGCCGTTGCCCGATCGATCCGCGACCAGACCAGCATCATGAATGTGGATGTGGGCGGCGGAACCTCGAAGATCGCGGTCTGTTGCGATGGCCGCGTGAGCGGTCTCACCGCGCTCGATGTGGGTGCCCGGCTTCTTTGTTTCGATGTGGACGGACGCGTCGCGCGCATCGAGGAGGCAGGCCGGCGCTTTGGGGCAGAGCTTGGGATCGATCTGAAAGTCGGTTCGAAGCTGCCGGATGAGGTCCGGCAGGCGCTAGCGGCCCTGATGGCAGATCGGCTGTTCGAGGCGATGGCGGGCGGCGCGCCTGCGTGCGGCGGGGGCGGGCTCCTGCGGCTTGATCCCCTGCGTGCGCCCGGCGCGTTGGATCAGATCACCTTCTCCGGTGGCGTTGCCGAGTACATCTATGGCCGCGAGACGCAAAGTTATGGCGACCTCGGTTTTCTGCTTGCGCAGGAAATTCGCTTGCGCATTCCGAAATTCGGGCCAAGACTCGAGCCCAGCAACGAAGGCATCCGCGCCACCGTAATCGGAGCATCGCAATACACGACGCAGGTGAGCGGCAGCACGATCTACGTTTCGCCGCTTGAGGCCTTGCCGCTGCGCAACGTGCCGGTGATCGCGCCCGTTTTCGCGCTCGATGCGGATGCCATCGATGCTGCCGCGGTCGCGCGGGCAATCAGGACCGTTCTGCGGCGGCTCGATCTTCTCGAAGCGAATACGCCGGTGGCGGTTTTCATTCCGTGGAGCGGCTCGGCGACGTTCCATCGGCTCGATGGATTTTGCCGTGGTGTCATCGAAGGCCTCGGACCGGTGCTTGCGCGCGGTCACCCGCTCGTTCTCGCCGGCGACAGCGATGTGGGCGGCCTCATGGGAATTCACCTGCGTGAAGAATCGCGGCTTGCAAACCCGATCGTGTCGGTCGACGGCCTCGAGCTCAAGGAATTCGATTATATCGACATCGGCGCGATGCTGCCGAATTCAGGCGCCGTGCCGGTCGTCATCAAGTCTCTGATTTTCCCCACAAGTGCAGGGCCAGGTACGCAATGGCAGGCAGCACCGCCGATGATGGGCAAACCCTAGCTCATAATCGATAGATCCGCTGTGC
The DNA here is from genome assembly GCA_955652925.1 of uncultured Xanthobacteraceae bacterium. Lineage (GTDB taxonomy): Bacteria > Pseudomonadota > Alphaproteobacteria > Rhizobiales > Xanthobacteraceae > VAZQ01. Next base: position 7,028 of record CATPCO010000781.1, read on the forward strand.
CGTTTGACCGAGCACGGCGCGCTGTTCGTCCTCGGACAGGCCGGTCACCAGCGAAGCGATGCCATTCCAGGCTTCCGCGTAACCCGCCGCAAGCAATATTACCGGCCAATTGCTGGCGGCCATGACGCGCTCGGGGCCGAACAAGGCGAGCACGTGATCACTGTAGCGGCGGATTGCTTCCGTCGACCAGCGCCAGCGCATGAGGATGTCGACGCCGATCGACAGCTTCACCGCCGTCTTGGAGTTTTGGGCAGCGCGCGCCATCTGGGTGGCCCACGGCTCCCAGCCTTGCTCCGGGATTGGCGGGCGCCCAAGGTGATTGATCACCATCTTGAGCTCCGGCAATCGCTCGCCGGCGTCGAGCACCGATTCGAATTGTGCCGCGTTCACCGGGATGGCGTCAAAGACAACCCCCGCCGCAGCGAGAAGCTTGAGTGATTCGATCACGGTTTCCTGCAGGAGCCAGCGCGGGTCGGATTCGCGGCTGATGAGATGGCGCGCGCCTACAAGCTTTCCCCGAATGCGCAGACGTTCAAGCGCTCGGGACGTCTCGTCCGGATCAGCAAGTGGGAGCCAGCCGACCACGCCGCGCACGAAATCGACTTTCTCACAGAGATCAAGAAATTCCTCGGTCTCGCCATTGTCGTGCAGGACTTGAATCAGCACTGTCCCATCGACGCCACAGCATTTGAGCTCAGGCCGCAAGTCGTCTGGGGTGAAATCGCGCGCAAGGCGATCGCCGGCGCGGGGAGGCCAACTATAGGCATGACGGCCGGTCCACCAGAAATGATGATGCGAATCGATCATGTCCCCGTCCATTGCGGGGCGCGCTTCTCGATGAACGCCTGCATTCCGATGCGGAAATCCTTGCTCGCGTAACAGGCGCGCTCGAGATCTTCGCCTTCGGGCAGTCCCGCGTGAATAAGCCGGCGGATCGCTTCCTTGCTCACCCGCATGGTGATTGGGGCATGCTGTGAAAGCCGCGCCGTAAGCTCGTCGACGCGCCGCTCAATGTCAGGCGCTTCCACGATCTCGGTCAAAAAGCCTGCCGCGAGCGCGTCCCCGGCGGAAAGATTTTCGGCGAGCAGCAGCATGCGTTTGGCGCGCGAAGCGCCGAGCGCGGCGACAAGCCGCGCGTAGTTCTGCATGGAAAGGCAGTTGCCGAGCGTACGCGCAATCGGGACCCCGAACTGCGAAGAGGGAGTGGCGATACGCAGATCACAGGCAGACGCGATCGCAAGCCCGCCGCCGATGGCAAAGCCCTCGATCACAGCGAGCGTAGGAACCGGCAATGCTTCGATCGCAGTGAGATACGTCTCCATCTTGCGCTCGTAGGCAAGGCCATCCTCGGCGCTGCGGAAGCTTTTGAACTGCGCGATGTCGGTCCCGGCGATGAACGCCTTGCCGCCCGCGCCGCGGAATACGGCAACCCGCAGCTCGTCCTCGCCTTGCATGCGCGCGCAGGCTTGCGCGAGTTGCTCATACATCTGCCAGGTCATGGCATTGCGGGCTGCCGGGCGATCGAAGATCACCGTGACAACCTTTCCGTCGCGAACGTAACGCACTTCGCCGTCGCTCATGTGACCTCCGCCTTCAAGCTCGCCGGCGGCGCCGGATTTCCTCGATCACCACACTGTTGTCCAGTTCGCCCTCGCCATGCCGCACGCAGGCTTCGAGTACATCGGCGTGAACTTCGAGCAGCGGAAGCGCTTGCTTTGTGCGTCGCGCCTGTTCGAGCATCAGTTGAACGTCTTTGAGATGTTGGCTAACGCGGCCTTCAGCCGTGAAGTCGGCGTGCACCATCTTGGCGCCCTTGATGTCCATCACTTGCGCGTAGCAGGCCGAACCGCGTGCGATCTTGAGAAAAGCATCGGGATCAAGTCCGAGCCGTTCGGCGAAGACAAGACCCTCTGCGAGCGCCAGGCGATTGAGCCCGAGGATGAGATTGACCGCGAGCTTTGCCCGTCCGCCATTGCCGACCTTGCCGAGGTGGAAATAGCTGAAAAACAGCGCGCGCAGGATCGGCTCGGCCCGGGAAATCACCTCTGCTTCGCCACCAACAAGCCCGACACCCTCGCCACGGCTTACCTGACTGCTTGATCCGGAAACCGGTGTTTCCAGAAGCTGCAAACCTCGCGCCGCGCACCGCTCGGCCAAGACCGCAAGGCGGTCGGGATCACAAGTGCTCGCGCACAGCACGATGCGGCTATTCCCGCTGCTCCACACCGGCAGCAGTTCGTTTTCGACGACAGTTTCGACCTGATCGGTGCTGAAAACCGCGAGCACAACGAATTTACAATTGTTGGCGAGCGCGGCTATGGATGGCATGGGCCCGCCGCCGTGTCTTGCCAGCGCGGCATTCTTGGCGGGGTCTACATCGAAGCCGGCGACCGCAAAACCGGCATGGAGGAGACGATGCGCCAGCGCCGCGCCCAGAAGGCCAAGGCCGACTACTCCAACGGTGACGGGTTGAGACATCAGGCAAGGTCTAGCATGATCGAGAAAACGTTGCTCGGAGCAAAGCCATGATCCTATTCAAGCGCGTGAAGCGCATACGAGGCGCCAGCCTCACGGCAGCAATAATTCTGGGTGTTCTCGGATTCACTGAGGCGGTTGCAGGCTATCCGGAGCGCCCGATCAGGATCGTCGTGGCGAACACCCCGGGAGGACCCTCCGATATCATCGCGCGTTTCATGGCGGCTGCGATGCAGGAGGCAATGGGCGCAAGCGTGATCGTGGAGAACAAGGGAGGAGCTGGCGGCAATATCGGGATGGGCCTGGTCGCCCGCGCCGAGCCCGACGGCTACACCATCCTGCTTTCGACCAGCGCCTACGCCGTCAACCCCGGCCTTTATCAGACGTTGCCCTATGATCCGTTCAACGATTTCACGGCGATATGCGAGCTCGCGGTATCGCCACACGTGTTTGCGGTGAGGCCCGATCTGGGCATTGGCACCATGAAAGAGTTCGTCGCGCTCGCCAAGACCAGTCCCGACAAGTTCAATGTTTCGACCCCACCGATCGGCACCACCCCGCAACTCCAGGCCGAAGTGCTCAAGCTGCGCGAAGGCCTGCAAGGAATGGCAACGGTGGTGTTTGCCGGCGGCGGCGATGCCCTCAAAGCGCTGATGAGCGGGACGGTTCAGCTCAGTTCGGGCGTGCTGGCACCCGCGCATCCTCACATCAAGGCCGGCACCGTCAAGGCTCTCGCCGTCACCGGCAGGGCGCGCTGGCACGATTTGCCGGAGATTCCGACCATGCTGGAAGCGGGATATCCCGACTTCGTCTTCGAGACCTACACCGCATTGATGGCGCCGGCGAAGACACCGGCCGAAATCGTCAGCCGTCTCGAACAGGTTGCGCTCGGTATCCTGCACAGGCCGGACATGCTCGAGAAGCTGACCCAATCCGGGTTTGAGGTCACGGCCGCGAGCGGCAAGGACCACATGGCTCGCATCGCGAGAGAAGTTCCCATGTTCCGCGACATCATTGCGCAGGCCGGGATAAACAAGCTGTAGGGCATGGTCGGAATGCGTGGAGTTCAATGTGATGCGTTGCCAGAGCCGCCGCGGCAGTCTCGCCTCCCGACGCGGAAAGGCTCTGTTCGGATGACCAGCATCGAGGAGGAGGTCACCTTGAGCATCCTGATGCCTTGCCTCGATGAGGCGAGGACACTGCCGGCATGCATTGCAAAAGCGCGCGCCTATCTTGCGCGACAGAATTTTGCGGGCGAGATCATCATCGCCGATAACGGCAGCAGCGACGGCTCGCGCGAGATCGCGCAATCGCTGGGAGCGCGTGTCATTTCCGTGCCCCAGCGCGGTTATGGCAGTGCGTTGCGAGCGGGCATCGCGGCAGCGCGTGGAAAGTTCGTCGTCATGGGAGATTCCGACGACAGCTACGATTTCAGCAGCCTCGATCCTTTCCTTGATCGGCTTGAGGCGGGCTATGATCTCGTCATCGGCAACCGATTCGAGGGCGGGATCAAGAGCGGTGCCATGCCGCTGTTGCATCGATATTTCGGCAATCCCGTGTTGAGCGCGATAGGACGGCTCCTTTATCGCAGCTCGATCACCGATTTCCATTGCGGCCTACGCGGCTTCCGGCGCAGCGCGCTGCTGCAGGTGCATCCCAGTTCTCCCGGCATGGAGTTTGCGGTTGAGATGATCGTGAAATCGACGATCAATGGCCTTCGGATTACGCAAGTCCCGACTACGCTCTCTCCCGATGGCCGTGGCCGACCGCCGCATCTGCACACCTGGCGAGACGGCTGGCGCAGCCTTCGGTTCCTGCTGCTCTATTTGCTTGATCAAAGGCCGCAATAGCTCCGGCGCATAATCCCGACGGCTTTCACTCCTGACAGCGGGAATTGCGAAAAACGCATGGCTTCCTACCGCGTCACGGTCGATACCGGAGGCACGTTTTCGGACTTTGTTTATCTCGATGAATCGAGCGGTGAGCTCTCCATCGCCAAGTTTCCATCGACCCCGGATGATCCCTCGCGCGCGATCCTGGCGGGGATTGAGGCGTTGCGTGCGGATAGATCTTGCGAGATCGGCTATTTCTGTCACGGCACAACGGTGGGGACCAATGCGCTGCTGGAAGAAAAAGGCGCCAGTACCGCGCTCCTGGTAACCGAAGGATTTCGCGGCATCTATCCGGTCGGAGAGCAGGCGCGCCCGTACGGTGCGGCCATTTTTGATGTTCTCTACGACAAGCCGTCCCCGTTGGTGCGGGCGAGTCTCACCGGGGAGGTAAAGGAAAGGGTTGATTTTCGCGGCAACGTACTGCGGACACTCGATGAGGCGGCGCTGCGCGAGACCGTGCGTGCAATTGCAGCGCACGGCGTGCAGTCGATCGCGGTCTGCCTCCTGTTCTCGTTCCTCTATCCCGAGCACGAGAGGCGGGTACGCACCGTCATCCTGGAAAAAATGCCCGCTGCGGCCGTATCGCTCTCCTGTGAGGTGCTGCCGCAGATCCGTGAATATTACCGGCTGAGCACAACCGTGATTAACGCTTATCTGCAGCCGGTCCTCGGCCGTTATCTCGCTGCGCTTGATCATCGCCTCGACACCGCCGGAATCGTGACCCCGCAAAGGTACGTGATGCAATCGAACGGCGGCATGACCCGTTTCGCAACGGCGGCGGGGCGAGCGGCCACCACCGTCCTTTCAGGACCGGCCGGCGGCGTGATCGCGGGCACCGCCATGGGCCGGATGATGGGCGTTGAGAACATCATCACCTTCGACATGGGAGGCACGTCCTGCGACGTGGCACTGATCAAGGAGGGCGAGCCGCTCATGGCAAACGGCGGCAAAATCGCAGGTCGCGATCTCGCCCTGCCGATGCTCGACATCAACACGGTGAGTGCGGGCGGCGGCACCATTGCCGAGATCGACCGGCTCGGGCTTTTGCAGGTGGGACCGCACAGCGCGGGGGCGCAGCCTGGGCCCGCCTGTTACGGGTACGGCGGCGAGAGTCCAACAATAACGGATTGCAACCTGGTCCTGGGCAATCTCGGCGAGGACAGTTTTCTTGGTGGCCGGGTGCCGCTCTTTGCGGCCAGGTCCCGCGCTGCGATCGAGGCCAAGATTGCGCGTCCGCTCGGGATCGATGTGCTTGCCGCTGCGGAAGGGATCATCCGCATCATTGACGTGAAGATGGAGGAAGCAATCAAGGCGATCTCCACCATGCGCGGTCACGATCTGCGCGATTTCATGCTGCTTGCGTTCGGGGGTGCCGGACCCCTGCATGCCGGGCGCATTGCGCGCGAACTGGGCATGCTAGGCGTGATCGTGCCGCGTTATCCTGGCGTATTTTCCGCCATCGGCCTGCTCATGGCCGACGTCACCCACGACTACATGCGCTCAAAACTCATGCCGCTGGAAGATGCGCGGCCAGCCGATGTGAACGAAATGTTCGAGCTGCTCGCGTCGGAAGCGATGGAAGAGCTCGGGCGCGACGGGTTTGTGCAAGAGCGCATCCGCATCGAGCGCTCGCTCGACCTGCGCTATGCCGGGCAGGGCTACGAGATCGCGGTGCCCTGCCGCGCACAGCCCTTCGATGGCGGCGCTCTGAAAGAGCTGCGCGCCGCTTTCGACCAACAGCATCAAAGAATGTTCGGTCACATGGCCCCGCACGAGAC